>JAATEV010000053.1 GCA_015655585.1 Terriglobales bacterium
CCTTCACCGCACGCGAAGACAAGAAGGTCGACAAGCGCAGCGGCGTCTCGCAGCGTCTGCCCATCACCACCATGGAGCTCGTCATCTCGAACGCCGAGCGCCGCGCCCTCCTCCACAACGAAACGCTCGTCGTCCCCCGCATCGGCGACATCTACACCGCGCTGCCCGGCATCTCCGGCAAGGTAGAGCTCGAGTACGAAGGCGAGATGCGCGGAGCCGACATCGTCATTCGCTAGATCATCCGCCAGTCCGTAGCCACCGTCTTCGACAAGTACTTCGCCGGGGTAGACACCCAGCAAATCGAGCAGTGGTTCAACCTTGGCGGCACCGTGCAGCTCAACGACGCCCAGCCTTCCAGCGGCTCGCTCGAAGAGCTCAAGCAAATCCAGGGCCTCTTCGAAAAGCTCTCGCCCCTCAAGGTCACGGCAAAATCATCCCCCGAAGTAGCCGTAAGCGCCGCCGAGTTCCTCCTCGAAGGAATGTACGCCCACAAGCGCCTGAGCCGCACCGAAGAGCGCAGCTTCACCGCCACCGAAAAGAAGCAGCGCAACGAACAGGCCTCCCAGTACGCCGAGCGTATGCGCGAGCGCGAAAAAGAAGAACAAACCGCCCGCAACCGCACCCGCCGGGGCTTCAACTAAACCACCTCTAAGCCATCACCGTTGTTCTTGCTTTTGAAGTTGCTGTTGCCTTTGCCGTTGCTTGTTTTTTGGCTTGTCATTCCCGAAGGGAATCTGCGTTTGCTGTTGCACTTGCCTTTGCGGTTGCTCTTGCAGTTGTCGTTGCCGTCGTTCTTGCTTTTGTGATAGGTCCGGGCTTTAGCCCGGACCTATCCAATCAACCCCAAATCGGGCTTTGGCTCGATACCTGTCACCCGAGCACCCATGATCCTACCCCTCATTCTCCTCCTCGCCCTCGCGCAGGAGAACCCCCAGCCCCACCTCCCCGCCAAACAACTCGACGACATCGCCACCATCCTCGCCCACGACGAGGGCTGGCCTCTCGGCGACCCCGCCTACAGCCTCGACCCCATGATCCCCGATCAGGACAACGGCTTCGACTCCATCGGTATCTACCGCAGCCGCCATCTCGTCCGCATGTACTCCATCGACCGCACCACCGGCCAGATCGTCGATTTCATGCGCGGCTGCGTCGTCTTCCGCTTCAAAGACCTCCAGCGCTTCGAGCAGGACGTCCGCGCCCGCACTCACGCCCCGGCCCTCACCGACGACCAGCTAGCCGCAAAATCCGGTTGCCGCAGCCTCACCCTCATCGACTCCCACTGGGTCAAATAACCCAAAGAGTCGCGCACAACACCCAAACCATCTAATCTTGAAATAGCCACAGGCAGGAGAATCCCATGAAACGAATCCGCTACACCAAATTCACCGGCGATCTCTCCTCCTCCTTCGGCCTCGAAGACCTCATGCAGGCCCTCTCCGACTTCCTCCTCGACTCCGGCTTCAACGATCCCTACTCCCAATTCCAGGAGCTCAACGACCAGACCCTCGACAACCTCCGCGAAGCCATCCGCGAGGCCCTAGAATCCGGCGAAATCTTCGACGAAGAGTCTCAGGAAAAATTCGAAGCCCTCGACGCCGATCAGGTCGAAGAGCTCATCGACAACATCATCCAGAAGATGCAGGAGCAGAACTTCATCAACGCCGAGATGCCCGAGCAGGGACAAGGCGAACAAGGTCAGGCCGACGGCGAGGCTCGCTTCGAAGTCACCGACAAAGGCATGGACTTCCTCGGCTACAAAGCCCTCCGCGAGCTCCTCGGCCCACTCGGAAAATCCAACCTCGGCCGCCACGACACCCGCCACGAGGCCGCCGGCGTCGAGACCAACGGCTCCAGCAAGCTCTACGAGTTCGGCGACACCCTCAACCTCGACATCACCTCCACCTTCGCCAGCGTCTTCGCCCGCGAAGGCGTAGCCACCGCCGTCGAAGGCGAAGAGCGCGTCCCCCTCAACATCGAGTACTCCGACCTCCACGTCCACCAGTCGGACTACCAGTCCTCCTGCGCCACGGTCGTCCTGCTCGACTGCTCGCACTCCATGATCCTCTACGGCGAAGACCGCTTCACCCCCGCCAAGCGCGTAGCCATGGCGCTCTCGCACCTCATCCGCACCCAGTTTCCCGGCGACACCCTCAATCTCGTCCTCTTCCACGACACCGCCGAAGAGATTCCCGTATCGCAACTCTCCCGCGTCAAGGTAGGCCCGCACTACACCAACACCCGCGACGGCCTCCGCCTCGCCCAGCGCATCCTCGCCAAGCAGAACAAGGACATGAAGCAAATCGTCATGATCACCGACGGCAAGCCCTCAGCCCTCACCCTGCCCGACGGCCGCATCTACAAGAACGCCTTCGGCCTCGACCCGCTGGTCATCTCCGAAACACTGGAAGAAGTAAACCGCTGCAAGCGCGCCAATATCATGATTAACACCTTCATGCTCGCCAGCGACTTCTCCCTCATGCAGTTCGTCCAACAAGTAAGCGCCATGTGCCGAGGCAAAGCCTACTTCACCACCCCACAAAATCTAGGCAACTACCTGCTCATGGACTTCATGTCCCGCCGAATGAAAACGGTCCACTAAATCGAGCGAAGCAACTCGCCGCAACAGTCTTTGTTCTTGCTGGTGCCATTTTTGTTTGTCATTCCCGAAGGGAATCTGCGTTTGTAGTTGCCGTTGCTTTTCTTCCCCTCCCACAAATACCGTCATTTCGACCGAAGCTGCGCGGCCTCATCGCGCTGCGCAGCGGAGAAACCCGCTTCTCTACCCATGCCTCACCCCAGCCTATAAGCCTCTTCACTCTTCCCGGTAGAACTCCATCTTCATCCCCCAATCCTTAGCCAAATCCTCCCATCTAGGATTCTCAAGCTCAATCAAGAAGATCTTCTTCTCCCGCCGCCACCGTTTGATCTGCTTCTCACGAGCAATAGCCTCCAAAGAAGAACCATACCGTTCAAACCAAACCAATCGGTTACATCCATACCGGCTGGTGAATCCCTGAAATGTCCCGCGCCGATGCTGCAAAACCCGCTGATACAAATCGCTAGTAAACCCCACATACAAGACGCGGCTGCGATCAGCCACCATATACACATAAAAGAACTTCTCTTCCTGCATAAAACAATTACCTACTTCTTATCCTTCCGCCCCAGATCCAACCCAAACTTAGGCGCCGACTTAGTCCCACTGATCTTCACCGGAATCTCCGCCCCCGCCCCATTCTTAGCAAAGAACGGATCAACCACCTTCAGCATCCAAGACTTCCACCGCGAAGCCACCATCTGCGACACCTTCGCCTCCGTCCTCACCTTCCCCGCAAACTCAAACTGCTCCCCATTCAGCGAATACACTCCCGTCAGCCCCACCGAAGCCCCCGGCATCGTGTAATCCAGCCTGCTGAAACTCATCCTCTCCTTCTCCATCACAAACTGCCCCACCATCTTCGACCGCACATCCGGCGCTCCCTTCTTCGCCTCCTTCGGATCGCCCTGCGCCCGCAGGCTCAACATGTCCACCTTGTCCTGCACATCAGGATTCGTAAAGTGAATCTGCTGCATCGTGAACCCGCCCTTCAGCCCAATCCGCTTCACCACCCTCTCCGGCCCCGGCCGTATATGCAGCTTCGTCTTCATCGCCAGCCGAGCCGTCATCACCACCGGACGCGTCTTCACCGCCAGCTTCAGAAAGTCCTGTATCTGTCCATTCGGAACATTCACATCCAGATCGATGAAGTGCCCCTGTCCCTTCACATTCACCACCGCGCCGCTGCACGTAAAGCTCGATCCCCCCAGCCGAGCATCCACCGGCTGCAAATACGTGTCCCCGCTCGTCCCATCCACAATCGCATGAAACCTCGTATGCAGCGGCATCGGCTGGTTCGCCGTATCAATCGAGAAGTCCGGCGTATCCGTCGTCCCATCCACCACAATCCGATCCAGCAACCCCGTAAAGTCCCCCACCGAAGCCAGCATCCCGCCGATCCCCTTGATCGTATTCAGGTCCGCATGGTCAAACGTGTAGTGCCCCGTCACCGTCGACTCGCCCGGCGCCTCGTTCTGCCACGGCCCAAACGTCCCCACCGCATGAATATCGCCCTTCGGAATCGCATTCACCAGCGTCGCATCGTACTTCCACGGATCGTCCGGCCCCACATTCCGCATCACAATCCGGCTCATGTCAAAGACCTTCGGATCCTTGTTCGGCTTCGCAGTCTCCAGCACCAGCCGCGAGTCATCGAACACAATCTCATCCACATCAATCAACATCTTCCCCGCGCGCCGTTCCTGCTTCACCCCCTGCGCCCGCATCTCCCTCGGCAGGATGCTGATCTCCATCCCCTCCACATGCACGCTGCCCACATGCATCGGCTTCACAAACAGCCCTTTCATCTCCGCATGAAACCAGAAGTGCCGCAGCGAGATCAGCGGCTGCGTAGCCCCAGCCGCAACCACATCGTCCGGCGGATAGATCCGCAACCCATCCCCCGAGACCTCCAGCCCCTTCAACGCCGAAACATGAAACTCATCCAGCTCCACCTTGCTCTTGAACCGCGCACTCAGCGTCTCGATCACGCGCCCCTTCAGAATCGGCGCAGCGCGATGCATCATCACCTCCGCGATCACGGCCAGCGCAATCACCGCCAGCAGCAGTGAGATGGCAATCCACCCCCACACTCCCCTGCGCCTCTTCCCACCCCGAACGTCCGCGCTCTCGCTTCTCTCCGGCATTCTGTCTTCGACCTTTGACTTATGATGCGGGAATCACAACCACCGATGATTGTTTTTCTTCAAACAAAAAATTCCCCTCGTTCGCCACCCCGCAGCCTCTTTGTTCATCACTCCGCAGTACCTTTTGTTTGTCATTCCGAGGCGAAGCCGAGGAATCCTCTTTCAGACCGCCGACTCCCCCAAAATTCCCGTTCGAAGATCGCCCACACCCGCGTCTAATCCCCGGCCTCCCGCATCCCATCCCAAGGGGCTTCGAAGCCTTCCCTGTGCCCATGTCCAATACCACCTCCCCCATCGCACCCGTCGCAAAGTCCCCCCTCGACCGCTACTCCCACGCCTGGCGAGCGCTCCGCCACCGCAACTTCCGCCTCTTCTTCACCGGCCAGAGCATCTCCCTCATCGGCACCTGGATGACTCGCGTCGCCACCAGTTGGCTCGTCTACCGCCTCACCGGCTCCGCGCTCCTCCTCGGCACCGTAAGCTTCGTCGGGCAGCTCCCCACCTTCCTCCTCGCTCCCCTCGCCGGCGTCCTCGTCGATCGCCTGGACCGCCGCAAGCTCCTCGTCTGGACTCAGGTTCTCGCCGCCATCCAGTCCATCGTCATGGCCGCCCTCACCCTAGCCAAAATCATCACCATCTCCGAGATCATCGCCCTCAGCATCTTCCAGGGACTCATCAACGCCTTCGACATGCCCGTCCGCCAGTCCTTCCTCGTCCAGATGGTCTCCACCAGCAACGGCAAGCCCGACCGGCATGATCTCTCCAACGCCATCGCCCTCAACTCCTCCATCGTCAACATGGCCCGCCTCGTCGGCCCCGCCATTGCCGGACTCATCATCGCCGCCATAGGCGAAGGCCTCTGCTTCGCCATCGACGGCGTAAGCTACATCGCCGTAGTCATCTCGCTTCTCATGATGCGCATCTCCCCCGCCTTCCTCCAAAGAGCCATCGCGCAGCACACCGCCCCCACCATGCTCGAACAGCTCCGCGAAGGCTGGACCTACGTCTCCACCTTCACTCCCATCCGCACTATCCTCTCCCTCTTCGCTCTTCTCAGCCTCATGGGAATGCCCTTCATGGTCCTCATGCCCATCTTCGCCTCTCAGGTCCTCCACGGCGGCCCTCACACCCTCGGCTATCTCATGGGAGCCTCCGGCCTGGGCGCGCTCGCCGCCGCCCTCTCGCTCGCCCTGCGAAAGTCCGTCCGCGGCCTCACCACCATGATCCAGATCGCCGCCTTCCTCTTCGGCGCCGGACTCATCCTCTTCGGCCTCTCCACCAACCTCTACCTCTCGCTCCTCCTCATGCTCATCACAGGCTTCGGCATGATGCAGGGCCTCGCCTCCAGCAACACCGTCATCCAGACCCTCGTCCCCGAAGACAAGCGCGGCCGCGTCATGAGCTACTACACCATGGCCTTCGTAGGCATGGCGCCCTTCGGCAGCCTCCTCGCGGGCTGGCTCGCCCACCGCTACGGAGCCCCGCACGCCGTCATCATCACCGGCACCTGCTACCTCGCCGGAGCCGCATGGTTCGCCACCCAGCTAAAATCCATCCGCAAAGTAATGCGCCCCATCTACATAGAAATGGGCATTATCCCCCGCACCTGACCCCACCGCAAAAAACGAAGCGGCCCCTACCGCCCAAACGGAGGCACTCCCTCCACACTCCGCCCATCGTGATACACCGCCACAATCCGCCGCGTATTCCGAATATCCACCAACGGGTCACCATCCAGCACCAGCAAATCCGCTCTCTTCCCCACCGCAATCACCCCGCGGTCCTCCGCACGCAGCAACCGTGCATTCATCCCCGTAGCCGCCGTAATCGCCTGCATCGGCGTCAACCCCGCCTTCACCATCATCTCCAGCTCCCGGTGCTCCGAGAACCCCGGAATCCGTCCCGGCGAAGCCCCCGAGTCCGTCCCAAACCCCACCTGCACCCCGCCATCGAACATCTTCTTCAAATTCGCCTGATCGTTCTTCAAATCCCGCTCATGCCCCGCCGTCTGCGGATCGCCCTTGATCTTCTCCACATACCCCGCCGCGTCAAACCGAGCCAGCAGCTTCGGCCCCGCAGCCTCCTTGAAGAACTCCGTCCCCATAAACTCCGGCCGCTCCGCATACACAAACGCCGACTCGTCCACCGTAAACGTAGGCACATACCAAACATGGTGCGCCTTCACCGCCTGCACTAACCCATCATCCACCACCTGCTCCCGCACCGAGTGCGCCAGCACATCCACCCCGTCCGCCACCAACTGCCGAGCATCGTCGAGATAGTACACATGCGCCGCCACCCGCAGCCCTCTCCGATGCGCCTCTTGGATCACAGCCTTATAAATCACCGGGCTCATCGCCGGAACATTGCCATGCAGCTTATCCACCCAGATCTTCACCATGTCCGCATGATGCTCCGCCAGCTCATCCACATCCGCCCGCGCCTCCGCCTCTGTCTTCGGCCTGTAAATCTGGTCCGGCGCCGCAGGCAGCGGAGGAGCCCCACCCGGAACCCCAATCCCCCTCCCCGCCGTAAAGATCGTGGCCCCATCCAGCCTGCCCGCGCGTTGCTCGTCCCTCAGCGTATACACCAGGTCGCGGTTCAGCCCCATCGACATCATCGTCGTCACGCCATACCGCTCATACTGCCTTAGCGCCGCCGTCACATTCTCCCGCGTATAAGCCGCCGCCGAAGGCTCCGCATCCTCCAGCATCAACCCCAGGTGCGAGTGCGCGCTGATGATCCCCGGCATCACCGTCTTCCCCGCCATCTCCCGCACCGCAACACCCTTCGGCGCAGCCATCTTCGCCCCGCCAATCGCCGCCACCCGCCCATCCCGCAGCAACACCGACACATGCTCCCGCACCGGCCCACCCGAACCATCAATCAGCCGAACGTCCCGCAACAATACCGCCTGAGCGTCCGCTCCAACGCCCGCACCAAGCACCACACCCACCAGAACCAACCCAACCCAAAACCTCATAGCGCCCTCCACACCACATAGAATGCACCACACCCAAAATCAAATCCCCAAAAAATCGCCTTTATCCTTCTAATCCTCGTTACGCCTTTAAATCCGTTCTATCCGCGAGGTCCCCTCTCCCGCCAAAGACGATAAAGCCCCCAGGCCGCCACCGAGCAGTTATCCACCATCCTCCCATCCAGCATCATCGCTTCCAACTCGTCAACGCTCACCCTCCGCAACACCAGATCGTTCTCTTCCTCATCCGGCTCCGCCTCGCCCTGCGTCAACCCCTCCGCCAGAAACACATATTGCTTCTGATTCATCACCCCATACGCAATCTGCAACGCAGCCAGCGGAGTCATCTTCTCCGCCACCAGCCCCGTCTCCTCCTTCAGCTCCCCGCGCGCCAACTCCTCCGGAACCACATCCGCCCTCTCCCACCCGCCCTGCGGAAACTCCCAGTACCGTCCCCCAACGGTATACCTGTACTGCTCCACCAGATAAACAAACTCCCCCTCCGCAGTCCGGTCCAGCGGAATAATAATCGAAGCCGGATCTTTATCCACCACCCCATAGATCCCCCGCCGCCCATTCTCCCGCTCAATCACATCCTCGCGCACGCTCGTCCACTGGTTCCGATACACCTCCCGCGAACTAATCGTCTTAATCATCCCACTCTCCCATCCCACCCTAAAAAATCCCGTCATCCTGAGCGAAGCGAAGGATCACCGCAGTTGCTGTTGTCCTTCCACACTCAACCCAAAGCTCTGTCATCCTGAACGAAACAGTTCGCGCTTTTTGCGAACTGCCGAGTCGAAGAACCTGCGGTTGCTTTTGTCGTTGCTTGTTCTTGTCGTTCCCTGTTTTGGTTTGTCATTCCCGAAGGGAATCTGCGGTTGCTGTTGTTCTTGCATTTGCTGTTGTTCTTACTTTTGCCTTTAAATCCCGCACTCGTCTTTAAATCGCCTTTCGTCTTTCATCCGTGAAAATCCGCGAAATCCGCGGTCATTTTTTTTAAAATCAGCTTTTATCAGTCTTTATCCCTTGGATCACCGTTACGCCGTTGTATCTTTCACTCCCGAACCGGCTCCTCAAATTCAATCCTGCTACCCGCATAAATCTTCACCGTCTGTTTCTGGTACGCGCTAGCCGGAGCCGTCATGATATTCGGCACAAACGTCTGCGGATTCCGGTCATACAGTGGAAACCAGCTCGACTGCACCTCCACCATCATCCTGTGCCCCTTCAGAAACGTATGGTCGGTCCCATGCAGACTCCACTTGAACTCCGTCACCTTCCCCGGCGTCAACGCCTCCGGCCTCTCGAAGCTCTTCCCATACCGTCCGCGAAAGATCTCATCCACCACCATCAACTGATACCCCGCCATCCCATCCGGCGCATCCTCGGGATACACATCGATCAGCTTCACCACAAAGTCCCCATCGCTCCCCGTAGTCGAAGCAAACAGATCCGCCACCACATCGCCCGTAACCGTCACATCACGGTCCAGTACCGGCGTCTCAAAGTTAGCCAAATCCTTCCGCCCGCTCACAAACCGCTGGTCCTCCACCAGCCACGTCCGCCACAGCGACCCCGTCCCATACGTCGCCTGAATCGGCCTCTTCCGATAAGGCACCGGGTCCGCCGGGTCCGACACATACGAAGCCGCAACCCCGACTCCCACCGGAGCCTCAAACCCCAACCCGCCTCCCTGCCTCAAATAAAGCTTCGCCTCGCGAAACCCCTCCTTAGGCGGCCACGCCTCGTACCTCTCCCACTTGTTCAAGCCCGTGCGAAAACTCGCAACGTCCTTCAAATCAAACCCCGCCCGCCCCTTCAGGTACTTCTCAAAGAACGGAAACTCTAGCGTCATGCGATACTCCACCCCCGTAGCTTCGCCAAACTGAATCTCCCCCAGCTCCCGCCCCGCCCCGGCCCAGCCCCCGTGATTCCACGGCCCCAGCACCATGAACACCTCATGCCCTGCGTCATGCGGCTCCAGAGCGGCATACTCCGCCTGCGTCCCCCACATGTCCTCCTGGTCCCACCATCCCCCCACCTCCAGCGTAGGGACCTCCACCTTCGTCAGGTGCTTCTCCACCGCCATCGCCTGCCAGAACTTCGTATACTCCGGCTGCGTCAAAAAGAGCTTCGCCGTAGGCAGCTTCTCCATCCCCGCCGCCTTCGCCGCGCCTGCAAAGTTCCCATTCCGCAGAAAGAAGTCGAACGTGTCTTCCCTGCTCTCCGTCCGCACGTCCGTCTTTTGTGCCTCCAACTGTTGCACATAGTCGAACCCATACGTCTCGCGGAACGCCCCGTTATGGAAAAAATCGTCCCCCATCCAAACATTCGTCATCGGGGCCTGCGGCGAGATCGCCTTCACCGCCGGGTGCGCGTCAATCCCCGCCGACATCGCCAGAAACCCCGGATACGACACCCCCATCACCCCCACCCTGCCGCTGTTGTTCGCAACATGCTTCAGCAGCCAGTCGATCGTGTCTCGCGTATCCGTCGTCTCGTCCACATCCTTCTTCGTCCTGTGCGTCACAATCGCCCGGTTCATCACAAACCGCCCCTCCGACCCATACCGCCCGCGAATGTCCTCATACACGAAGATGTACCCGCTAGCCGCCAGCTCCGGCTTCCTCGTCCCCGGCGAATCCACCGAAGCTCCCTCCACCCCATACGGAGTCCGCTCCATCAGAAACGGCAGCGGATCGCCCGCCGTCTCCGACCCCACCGGCCGCAGAATCACCACATGCAGCCTCACCCCATCCCGCATCGGCACCATCGCTTCGCTGCGTACATAATCCATCGCGCCAGCCGTCAAACATCCACCCACAGCCAGCATCATTCCCACAGCCCAACCAGCGACAGCAAGCCTCACCATTCACCTCAAATCCCAAAAATCCCGCGCAACAACCCCTAAAAAGATCGCCTCCGCAGCAACGCCGCGAAGGCAATCTCTCACCACAGAAAAATTTCTTGTTATCCCAAAGCCACCGGCTCCACCGGAATCGGGCTGGCCTCGCACTTCCATCCCTCGCGGCCATGCGTGCCATCGCAGAACGGCCGCTTCAACGAAAGCCCGCACCGGCACAGCGAAATCGTCGGTTTCCCCGTCAGGTCCCACTCGTTGCCATTCACATCCACCAGCGAGATCAATCCCTCAACGCGGAACGGCCCGTTCGGACGAACCGTGATCTTCACCTGCGGCACTGCTTCCTTTACAAGCTCTTCAGACATAAAAACTCCCTCGGTCTTTCTCTAAGGAAAGACGCTCTCAGATAGAGCCAGCATAGCAAACGCAGCCGCATTCCCAATAAACAGGAAACACCAAGCCTACCCAGGCAAAGAGTCAAACATCATCTTATCCACGTAGCACCAGCCCCACTTTTCCCCCGGCTCCATCGAGCGAATGATCGCGTGCTCCGTCTCATGAAAGTGCTTCGTAGCATGTTTCCCCGGAGAAGAGTCGCAGCATCCCACATGCCCGCAAACCATGCACATCCGCAGATGCACCCACCACCCATCCACCTTCAGACACTCCTCGCACCCCTTAGCCGAAGGCTTCACATCATGAATCTGATCCAGATGACTACACTCCATCCCGCACCACCTTTCGCGATCATTCTACTGAAGCCCCTGGAAAAGGGAGCAGCGAAGCCAAACCATACCCACAAACATTCAAACCACACAAATCACCAAAGAAACCTGCGCGCCGTCGCCTGTCCCTACAGTTACTGTCGTCTTTGCATTTGCAGTTGTCTGTTCTTTGCATTTGCAGTTGCCTGTTCTTGCAGTTGGGATTAGAGCCGGGCTTTAGCCCGGCGTCAAAAGCCATCGCAAAGCGACTACCGCTCTGCCGAAGGCCGGAGCAAAGCCCGCAGGGCGAAGCGACTGATCTATTGTTTTTGCCGTTGTTCTTGTTTTAAATCCAGCATTTGTCTTTAAATCGCCTTTGTCTTTCATCCGTGAAAATCCAAGAAATCCGCGGTCAAGTCTTTAAATCAGCTTTTATCAGTCTTTATCCCTTGGATCACCGTTACGCCTTGTGTCTTTGTCTTCTCCACCAGCAGCAAACTAATCCTGCAGCTCCTCCCCGATCCCGTACTCCTTCAGCTTCCGATACAGCGTAGTCTTCCCAATCCCCAGCAGCTTGGCCGCCATCAGCTTGTCCCCCTTCAACTGCTGAATCGTCCCCAGGATCGCCTGCTTCTCCAACTCCGCAATCGACACGATCCCGCGGCTCGCCGCTCCTCCACGGAGCGCCCTGTCGATCCCCGCCTCGTCCGCCTCATCCGGAAACGCCGCCGCCCGCTGCATCCTGAAGTTCTGCAACTGCGTCGGCAGATCGCCCATATGCAGCACCGGCCCCGACGACAGCGCGCACGCCCGCTCAATCGCGTTCTCCAACTCCCTCACATTGCCCGGCCAGTCATACTCTGTCATGATCCGCAGCATCTCATCGGAGAAGCTTCTCTCGATCCCGCTCTCCCGCACCATCTGCTTCAGAAAGTGCGACGCCAGCAGCGGAATATCTCCTCTCCTGTCCCGCAGCGGCGGAATCCGCAGGTTCACCACATTCAACCGGAAGTAAAGGTCCTTGCGAAACCGTCCCTGCTCCACCATCGTCGCCAGGTCGCGGTTCGTCGCCGCCAGCACCCGCGCCGAGATCGGCTTCGACTGCGTAGCCCCCACCGGACGGACCTCCTTCTCCTGCAACGCCCGCAGCAGCTTCGCCTGTAAGTCCAGCGGCAGCTCCCCGATCTCATCCAGAAACACCGTCCCGCCGTCCGCCGCCGAGAGCAGCCCCTCCTTCGACCTGTCCGCTCCCGTAAACGCGCCCTTCACATGCCCAAACAGCTCGCTCTCAATCAGCGAAGGCACCAGCGTCCCACAGTCCACCGCCACAAACGGCTTCGACGTGTTCGGCCCATTGAAGTGGATCGACCGCGCCACCAGCTCCTTCCCCGTCCCACTCTCCCCCAGGATCAGCACCGGGTGCGTCGAGTACGCCACCTTCGACAGAATCCTGTACAGCTTCTCCATCTCCGTCGACTGCCCCACCAGCCCGCCCATTCCCTGCTGCGTCCTCAGCCTCTCCCGCAGCGATCTGCTCTGCTTGTCGATCTTGTGCATCTGCGCCGCCCGCCCCAGCGCACCCGACAGGTCCTCCAGCGAGAACGGCTTCGTCAGATAGTCCTCCGCCCCCGTCTTCATCGCCTCCACCGCCGACGCTACCGACGCAAACGCCGTCATCACAATCACCGTCGTCTCCGGGTGCAGCGTCTTCACCTGGTCCAGCAGCGACATCCCGCCCCCATCCGGCAGCTTCATGTCCAGCAGCATCACATCCACCCGCTGGTGTCGCAGAATCTCCCGCGCCTCTTTCGCGTCCCCGCTGCTGAAGACCGAGAACCCCATCGCCTGCGCCGCATCGCAGCACGCCCGCCGCAGCGCCGAGTCGTCATCGACCACCAGCACATGCAGCAATCCGTGCTGCTCCGACACCTCGCCCTGCTTCCCCTTGCTCACCGCATTCCAACTCATTCCAGGCGACGGCAGCCCTGTAGCCGCCCAGTGTGGCGCTTCCTGTTCCGTTGCCGCCTCACGCTTTACCATTCCCCTATCACTCACCAGATCACTCACCTGCGTCTCCTCTGCTTACAAACCGCTCTAAACCGTTCCTTACATCCATCCAGCAGGTGATTCGTCCTGCATCGGCAGGCCTCATCCCGCGTCAACAGGCAATCCAGCCCGCAGCCTCTTTCCAAACCCGCCTGTCCCCGGCCCTCTCCTTCACGCCGAACGGCCCCTCTACACACGGGGCCTCCGCCGTCGCCGCGTACCACTCCGCCGAGACGCTCGTTCCCATCTCCGGCTTGCTCTCCACGCTCAGGCATCCTCCCGAAAGCGCCACCAGCTCCCGCACCACGCGAAAGCCCAGCCCCCGGCCGCTCCCTTTAGAACTGCCAGAGCCAGCCGAGCCCCCCTGCATCAGCCAGGCCACCATGGACTCATCCATCCCGCATCCGCGGTCTCGAACCGCCAGCCGCACCCGCCGCCGTCCGTCCGCCTCAGCCTCGCCGCCAATCTCCACCGAGATCGCGCCCGCGCCATGCGAAGCCTCAGCCGCGTTCTTCACCAGGTTCGTAACAATCCGCTCCACCGCCTCCGCCGGAACCGACACCGGCTCATACGCGCCCGCGCCATAGACGATCTCCACCGCCCTGCCCGCCACCCGGCTCAACAAACCGCCGCACTGCTCCATCACCTCCGGCAGAACCGAGGTCTCTTCTGCCAGCCGCGTCTTCTGCTCCCGCTGGACATGGTTCACCAGGCGATCGATCATCGCCCAGCTTCGCTCGCTCAACAGCCGAAGCTCACTCGCATATTCTCTGTGCTCGTCGCTCAAAACCCCCGGCCTGCCCAGCAGGTCCGAGTAAAGCCGCAACGCCCCCAGCAGGTTGCCCGCGTCGTGCGCCAGCCCAAGGCCCTCCGCAACACCTGCCGCAGCCACAGGTTCACACTCCGCAGCCGCAGAGTGTTCCTCCGCCGCCGCGTCCGCTCGACCGCTCGCCACGCTCATCTCCCGGCTCAGGTGCCAGAGCGCCGCAAACTGTCCCGATGATTCAACTAACTCCAAGGCTGTACTGCTCTGCATTGCCCGCATGTCCCAACTCCGTTTCATTCGCCGCGCCTCAGTAACCTGCGCAGGTGCACTCCCGTAATCAATTCAAGTGCCAAACTGGGACCTGACTGCTAAGTGCTTGCTCATGAACCGGAAACTCCACCGTATCCAATTTCCGGAATACGATCAACACATTCCCGATACAGAACTACCAAATCCGGAGAACAACAGAAAATCCCCAATAATTACCATTCCCGCAACTTTCCCGATTTGGAACAAATCCCAAATCGGGATAGACAACGGTAATCCTCCGATAGTCCCTGCACAAGATCCCTTTTTGCCGAATACGGAAGCCGCTCTCCTGACAAAATTTGTCCTACATTGGGTCAAGACAAGGACCCGAAACGGAAAGTCACATCCAAAAGGTCAAAATGGGAATTTATTTTAAAAATCTTTCATCGGCAGTTGAAAAATCTCCGAGCCTGCCATCCGGAATCAGGGAGGGCCGACTCCCTCCGGCGCAAGAAAACAAATCACTATAATCGCCTCATGTCCGTAACCACCTCGCAGATCTTCCGCCCCGGCAACCGCACCGCCGACGCTCTCCGCACCATCCGCCTCACCCCCAACTTCGTCGCCACCGCCGAGGGCTCCGTCCTCATCGAGACCGGCAACACTCGCGTCCTCTGCAACGCCACCATCGAACAGGGCGTCCCCGGCTGGCTCCGCAACTCCGGCCGCGGCTGGGTCACCGCCGAGTACGGCATGCTCCC
>JAATEV010000004.1 GCA_015655585.1 Terriglobales bacterium
CCCGTGTGTGGTTCTCATTACAGTGTCACCGCCAACTCCGGAACCGTCGGTCCACCACCCGGCAAAGATGACTTAATCCTCTCCGACGGGCACACCCCCGCCGGCATCATCGACGGGGCCCGCCTCTCCCGCGCCAAGATCAAGGTCTTCCGCCACAAAGACGTCGCCCACTGCGAAGAACTCCTCCGCGAGATCCAGAACGAGCCCGGCCACAAGCTCATCATCACCGACGGCGTCTTCTCCATGGACGGCGACATCGGCCCCGTCGATAAGCTCGCCTATCTCGCCGAAAAGTACGGAGCCATCATGATGATCGACGACGCCCACGCCTCCGGCGTCCTCGGCCGCAACGGGCGCGGCACCGCCGACCACTTCCAGGTCACCCCGAAAGTAGACATTCAGGTCGGCACCCTCTCCAAAGCCATCGGCGCGCTCGGCGGCTACGTCTGCGGCAGCCGCGACCTCATCGACTACCTCTACCACCGCGCCCGCCCCTTCCTCTTCTCCACCTCGCACCCGCCCTCCGTGGCCGCCACCTGCATCGCCGCCTTCGACATCCTCGAAAACGAGCCCGACCGCATAGCCCGCCTCTGGGACAACACCCACTACTTCAAGCAGCAGCTCACCAGCGCGGGCTTCGACGTAGGCGGCATCTCCACCCCAAAGAGCGAGACCCCCATCACCCCCATCATCATCGGCGACGGCAAGCGCACCATGGACTTCAGCAAGGCCCTCTTCGACGCCGGAGTCATGGCCACCGGCATCGCCTTCCCCACCGTCCCCGAGGGCAAAGCCCGCATTCGCACCATCATGACCAGCGAGCACACCCGCCCGCAGATCGATCAGGCCCTCGACATCCTCACCACCGTCGCAAAGAAGACCGGAGTCCTCTAACCCCGATCCGCCGAATCATCTGCTTTGAAAGCACGCGGCTTCAGCCCTGCCATAAGCGCCATACTTTTCAGCGGCTTCACAAGGTGCTGAAAAAGTCGTTGTCCCTACCTTTGTCTTTAGGATTAGCGCAGGGCTTCAGCCCTGCGAAAAATCCGGCAAATAGAAAGGGGCTTCAGCCCCGGGTCTTTTCCTGACACACCACATCTGCTTTTTAACACCCTCTTCAGCCCCAGAGAGGGAATCCTCGCAAGTGCTCACACCGGCACTCTCCCGGCAAAAATCGGAATTTTACGATATTCGCACTCCCAAACGTCTATCCTTGGAATATATGTCTGTCTTCCGCAAGCCCCTCGACCCGTCACCCCGGCGGAAACACGTTTCGACCGCCCTCGCGTGCCTGATCGCATTCCTCGGGGCTCCCCTCGCACTCGCCGAGCAGCCTGCGGAAGCACATACCCCCCATAACATCACTCTCGACTTCCGGCCCATCTTCCGTACCCCGTCCCTCTCCTCTTCGTCAGCAGATTCCGACCTCCCCGACGCCCCCGGCATCCCCCTGCAACAGCGTCACCCCGGACAGGCCAACGAGACCAACGACCCCAACGCACTCGCCAACAACGGCACCCACCAGACCAAGCGCATCCTCGGCATCATGCCCAACTTCCGCTCCGTCTCGGCCGACACCAAGCTCCCGCCCCTCAGTCCCAGACAGAAGTTCATCCTCGCCGGCAAAGACACCTTCGACTACTCTTCCTTCTTCATCGCCAGCATTCAGGCGGGCTTCTCCATGAGCGGCGACTCCTACCCCGAGTTCCATCAGGGCGTCGCCGGATTCGGCCGCTACTACTGGCACACCCTCGCCGATACCATCGACGAAAACTTCATGGTCGGCGGTCTCGGCCCCATCGTCTTCCATCAGGACAACCGCTTCTACACTCTCGGCCACGGCGGCTTCGCCAGGCGCACCGCCTACGCCTGGACCCGCGTCCTCGTCTCCCGCAAAGACGACGGCAGCCGCACCCCCAACTTCGCCGAACTCATCGGCTCCGGAGCCTCCTCTGGCGTCTCCACCCTCTACTACCCCACCCACTACCGCACATGGACCAAGGTAGGCCAGAAGTGGCTCACCAGCGACCTGATCGACGGAGCCAACTTCATGCTCAAAGAGTTCTGGCCCGACATCAACAAATTCCTAAGCCACGCCCACTAACCCAACAGCTACACAAGCTTTTACCATCGCTTTTGTAGTTACCATTGCTTTTGCCGTTACCGTTTTTGTTTGTCATTCCCGAAGGGAATCTGCGTTTGCAGTTGCAGTTGTTCTTGCCTTTGAGATAGAGCAGGCTACAGCCCAGCCACAAAACTCCCCAACAAAAAAGGCCCACTCATCCAAACAAGCCTCTCTATCACTTCGAAGGAGCAGGCGGAACCTTCTTCCCTTCCTTCCGAGCCTCCGACAACCCAATCGCAATCGCCTGCTTCCGGCTCGTGACCTTCTTCCCGCTGCGCCCGCTCTTCAGCGCGCCTTTCTTCATCTCTTTCATCTCGCGCTCGACGTTCTTCCCCGCCGAAGGCGAATACTTCCTCGTAGACTTCTTCGCGGCCGCTTTCTTTGCCGGAGCCTTCTTCGTAGCCGTCTTCTTCGATGCTGCTTTCTTTGTAGCCATCGTAGTTACCTCCAACCGTTGAGACACCCCAACGCAAACCAGAGGTTGCACCTACCTCACACGAGGGTTTCGCATCGTCCAACGCCGCAGCAACACCGCCACCGCTCCCAGCCCCAGCGCCGCCATCCACAGCAGCATCTCCACCCACCACGGATGCGCCTTCGTCAGCGTCCCATTCGTCCAAGCCGCATGGACCGCCTCCACGTCCTCCGCCAGTCCCGGAATCGTAATCGTCGCCAGGTCCGTCACCGGCAGCGACCCCAAAATCCTCTCCGGCTCCGGAGCCACGCCGTCCCGGTCCTTCGGAATCGCCCGTATCAACCCATTGATCTCCGCGTCCCGAGGATCGTCAAACAGCGCCGCATCCGCCGTATTCGGAAACAGCGTAGCCTTCCCCGTCATCTTCTTCTCAATCGCCGCCACGCCGTCCTGGCACACCCCCAGCGTGTAGTACCCGCCAAACGGCAGCTCCGGCCTCCGCAGATGCTCATGCAGATACGCCACCGTCATCGCCCCCGCCAGCCGCGTCACCTCCACCGCCTCCGCTCCGCCATACTCATGCGCCCGCCGCCCCAGCACCCACGCCTGGTCCAGCGTATCCATCGTCCGAAACTCCGCCTTGCCGTCAATCCCGAAGTACCAGCTCACGTCCGCATTCACCTTCGGCCCGCGAATCTCCCACTCATACTCGGCATGACTCACCGGCACCAGCAGCGTCCTCTTCGTCTTCGGAATCCGAATCTGCGAGTCCACCCAGAACGGCATCATCACGTCCTGCCCCTTGTAGTGAAAGTGCCCAAAGTTCGCAAAGTACCGCGCATCCCACACCTTCACCGTATGCCCCGTAGCCGCCAGCGCCTTCACCAGTTCCTCCGGCGAACTCGCATGAGACCCTATAACTGTAACCGAAACAGGATCAAATCCACTCAACCCATTCAAACTAAGCCGATTCAGCGCATCCGCCATCCTCTGGCTCTCCGCGTGCATCGGAGCCAGCCGGGGATTCGCCCCGTCCCCCCGCACCACTCCCGCCCCCAGCTCGCTGACGATCCCCTCCGTACTAAACCCCGGCAACGTAGAAGGCTCATCCAAACTCACCGTCCTAGCCTTCTCATAACCACCCAAATCAATCCACCGAGCCACCGTCTCCCCACCAGCCGAAACGCCCTCGCCCACCACCTTCGTTACCACGCCCACCGCGGGATTAATCGTCCGCATCGTCCATCCCGGAAACCGATCCAGCCCCTGCCAGTCCTTCCCCAGAATCAGCTCGCGCAGCCGCGTCACCAGCGCCGGAGTCATCAACGCCGGACCGGCCTTCCCGCTCTTATCCAGCTCCTTCAGCATCGCGTCAGTGAACCCCGGCGTAGCCGAAAGCTCGCGCATCATGCCGGAAAGCATCACCGTATTCGCAGGCATCGGCTCCTCCGGCACCACATACCCGGCATCCCCACGACACCCAGCCAACACGCAAAGACAAAGAAGCCACGAACAGGAAAGACGCATTCCCCCATTAAACCCTATGTCCTGCGGGAGTCACCTCGTGACACGTATACCTTGTGGTGGCACTACGAGCGCTACGGTCCTCGCGTTGGTCGGAATCAAAAGCCGAGCAACGCGAGGCCCCATGCAGATCATCCTGCCCAGACCGGCACACAAGTCACGAAGTGACCGCCCGCCGCGCAGGCGGTCCGGCCGACAGGCCAGAATCTTTTACAAAGTCCCTAAAGCATCCAGCTTCTTGGTAACCAGTTCATTCAGCAGCGCCGGATTCGCCTGCCCCTTCGACAGCCGCATCACCTGCCCCACAAAGAACGCCGCCACCGTCTTCTTGCCCTTGCGATACTGCTCCACCTGTTTCTCATTCGCCGCGATTACCTCATCGATCATCTTCTCAATCGCGCCCGAATCCGAGATCTGCTGCGGCTTGTCCCGCTCATAGATCTCCGCAAAGTCCTTCCCCTCGGCAAAGCACGCATCCAGCAACTGCTTCAGCATCTTGCTCGAAAGCTCACCCGACTCCGCCAGGTCTGCCGCCAGCACCACGCCGTCCATCGACACCGGCGACTGCTCCGGCTCCAGCTCCGCCGCCCGCAGACGCATCGTCAACTCGCTCGTCAGCAGCGCAGCCACACGCTTCGGACTCTTCGCCTTCTTCGCCGCCGCCTCGAACCGATCCGCAAACTCCCGCGTAGCCGTCAGCGTAGCCGCGTCCTGCGTCGAAATCTCATACTCCGCAATCATCCGCGCCCGCCGAGCCTCCGGCAGCTCCGGCAGCCCCTTCAATATCTCCGCCTGCCACTCCGCCCCCACCACCAGCGGCGGCAGGTCCGGCTCCGGAAAATACCGGTAATCATGCGCCTGCTCCTTCGAGCGCATCGAATACGTCTTCCCCTCAGCGTTGTTCCACAGCCGAGACTCCTGCACCACGCGGCCGCC
>JAATEV010000056.1 GCA_015655585.1 Terriglobales bacterium
GGAAGCGGGCGCAGATTTACCCGTTGAAGGAGTGGGAGCAGATCGAGGCGTCGCTGGCGAGGATGTCTCCGATGGACCCGGTGAGAAGGAAGTTTCAGGACGTGACGAACTTCTACGGGCAGATGGCCGAGATGGACGCTCAGGGGCGGGTGCTGATTCCGCAGAAGCTGAGAGAGGTCGCGAAGGTTGCGGGTGATGTGAACGTTCTTGGAGCGCAGACGCTGCTGGAGGTTGTGAATGCAGAGCTGTTCGACGCCGAGATGAAGAAATTGACGGGAGAGGTCGAGCTGACGGAAGCGGATCTGACGGCTTTCGCAGAGAAGACCAAAGTTGTTGGGTAACGCAATGGCCCCCAGGGGCAGCACAGAGGCGGTGTAAATGAAGAGTCCGCAGCATGTGCCGGTTCTTTTAGAAGAGGTTTTGGAGTACTTGAATGTGCGTCCCGGCGGCGTGGTGGTGGATGCCACGCTGGGATTAGCTGGTCACTCGTCGGCGATTGCGAGGAAGCTTGGCGCGAAGGGCAGGTTGATTGGATTTGACCGCGACCCGGAGGCTCTGGCGCTGGCGAAGGCCAGGCTGGACGAGGTGAAGGCCGAGCTGGGCGAGGAGATGCCGGAGGTGGTGCTTGAGCCGAGGGCGTTCTCGGAGGCGGCGAACGTGATTGAGCCGGGAAGTCTGGACGGACTGCTTGCTGACTTTGGCGTGAGCAGCCTGCAACTGGACGAGGCGCACAGAGGATTCAGTTTTCGGCACGATGGACCGCTGGATATGCGACAGGATACGCGCAGCGGGGAGACGGCCGAGCAAGTGGTAAATCAGGAGGACGAAGACGAGCTCGCCAATCTGATTTACGAATTCGGAGAGGAAAGGAGGTCGCGGAGAATCGCCAGAGCCATTGTGAGGGACCGGCCGATTACGACGACGGCGGAGTTGGCAGGAATCGTATCGGCCGCGGCCCCTTCAATGAAAGGCGACAAGATTCATCCGGCTACACGGACCTTTCAGGCGCTTCGGATTCGAGTGAATAACGAGCTGGGAGAGATTCAATCGCTGCTGAGGAGCGCGGAGTCTCTGCTGAAGCCGGGAGGAAGAGTGGTGCTGATCAGCTTCCACTCGCTGGAGGACCGGCTGGTGAAGGATGCGTTCCGTGAGGCAGGCCGGAACAAGGTGTTCGAGGTATTGACGAAGAAGCCGGTTGTGGCCGGCGACGAGGAGCAGATGCGGAATCCGCGGTCGCGAAGCGCAAAGATGCGGGCGGCGCAGAAGGTTTGAAACAGGATTGGTTACATAGGAAAGCGGCAACGCCAAATATGTAACAGAAAGCGATCGGGCCGGAGTTGTCCTACCGTGCTTTCAGGCGAAAGACAACTCTGCAACAAAAAGTCCCTTCCTCAAATAGCAACTCCGGCCCGGTTCGATTTTGAGGAAAGCGGCACAAGGTTTGGTTCTGGAAGTATAAGAGGGGTGCGCGATGGCAGCTACGGCGATGGCAGGGCAGCAGATGGAGATGATGGGGACGCGGCAGAAGAGCCGCGCGGTGTCGCTGACGGAGCGCAACCGCGAATTGTTCGAGACGCAGCGGCGGGCGCGGCGCGGTCCTACGCCGGAGGTCTTTTTTGCGAAGCACATTGATAACAGCCGGATTGTGAAGGCTGACGACCCGGTGCGGAAGCGCGAGATGCGCACGTTCGCGGCGATGATGAGCGTGCTGTTCGTGCTGGTGATGGTGTATGTGTGGCAGCACTTTTCGGCGATCGAGATCGGCTATCACATTGAGTCGCAGAAGTCGCAGGTGGAGCAGTTGCGCGAAGACAATCGGCAGCTTCGGTTGTCGGAGGCGCAGTTGACCGATCCGGGCCGGATTGACCGGATTGCGAAGCAGCTTGGACTGGATGCGCCGCAGCCAGGACAGGTAGTACGTCCGGATGGCGGCGACCCGAATGCTCCGGTGCTGGCGCAGGCGAGCGCTCCGGGAATGCAGATGGCACGATAGATTAACGGGAAAGAGAATCACGAACAGATATTCTTGTTTCAGGTGAGAGATGAATAAGGCGCCACGGCAGACGTTGACCGCTCCGATACGGAGAATCCGGTTTACCTACGTGGCGCTGATCTTTTGCCTGTGGACGGGCGTGATTGTGCTGCGGCTGGGGTGGTTGCAGGTGGTCCGGCACTCGGACTTCGTGAAGCGCGCGGCGTTGCAGCAGAAGAGGATGATCGACATAGCTCCACGGCGCGGGGTGCTGTACGACCGCAATCTGCGGGAGCTTGCGGTGACGGTGCAGGTGGACAGCATCTACGCGGTCCCGTATGAGCTTGGCGACAACCGTGAGAACGCGTCGGAGATTCTGGCTTCGATTGTTCACACGGACCCGCAGGACAGGTTTACGTCGCAACCGCAGATGATGGCTCGGTTCAATGCGTCGCGTGGGTTTGCATGGGTGGCGCGGCGTGTGGATGCGGAGACGGCGGACCGTGTGCGGGCGCTGAACCTGAAGGGAGTTTATTTCCAGAAGGAGTTCAAGCGGTTCTATCCGAATAAGGACCTGGCGGCGCAGGTGCTGGGGTATGTCGGTACAGACGATCTGGGGCTGGGTGGGTTGGAGCGCGAGTTTGACGATGAACTGCACGGTGTTTCGGGGCATGTGCTGACGGCGCTGGATGCGAAGCGGCATGTGCTGGACAGTGAGGAGAGCCAGCCGCAGCCGGGCGAGAATCTGGTGCTTTCGATTGACGCGAACATCCAGTACATGGCGGAGCGGGCCTTGGATGCGCAGGTGGAGAAGATGAAGGCACTGCACGGGACGGTCGTGGTGCAGGACCCGCATACGGGGCAGATTCTGGCGCTGGCGGTGTCGCCTCGGTTCAACCCGAACGATTCGCGGCACATGGATGCAAGCGTGTTGACGAACCTTGCGGTGAGTGATGTGTATGAGCCGGGTTCGACGTTCAAGCTGGTGGCGTATTCGGCGGCGATGGATGCGGCGGGCGTGGAGCCGACGGACATTGTGGATTGTCAGGGCGGCTCGATGACGATGTTTGGGCGGACGCTGCATGATGACAAGTCGGACCATTATGGACGGATCACGGTGCAGCAGGCGCTGGAGCACTCAAGCGACGTGGGCGCGGCGAAGATGGCTCTGAAGCTGGGGCCGGAGAAGTTCTATGACTATATCCGTGGGTTTGGGTTTGGGGAACGGTCGGGTATTGAGTTGCCGAGCGAGACGCGTGGGTTGCTGCGCGCGCCGAGAAAGTGGGGGGCGACGAGCATCCTGTCGATTGCGATTGGGCAGGAGGTGGGTGTCACACCGGTGCAGCTTGTAACGATGGTGAGCACAATTGCGAATGGCGGGGTGTATATGCCTCCGCATGTGCTGTTGCAATCGACCGATGAGATGAAGGGCGATCCGCGGTTGAAGCCGGTTTCGTTCCGGCCTTCGAACCAGTTGCCGTCGCCGTTGCCGGATGGATCGCGCAGGGTGATCAAGGAACTGACGGCGGCGAAGATGCGGATGATGATGCAAGGCATTGTCACGGAGGGAACGGGCAAGCAGGCGGCGCTGAATGGGTACAGCTCGGCGGGTAAGACGGGTACGGCGCAGAAGGTGGATGTGGTGACGCATACCTACTCGCATACGAAGCTGGTGGCGAGCTTTGCGGGGTTTGCGCCGGTGAGTAATCCGGCGATTGCGGTGGCGGTGGTGATCGATACGCCGACGGCGGGCGGCGAGGCGGCGCACTATGGAGGCGCGGCCAGCGCGCCAGTGTTTGCGGATGTGGCGCAGCAGGTGCTGGAGTACCTGGGGGTTCCGCATGACCAGCCTTTGAAGACGAAGAAGGAGATGTTGGTTGCGGCGGCGCAGAAGGATGGGTTTGAAGATGCGCCTTCGGAGAGTCCGGCGGATTTGAACGCTATGTTCGACGATGTGAATAATCTGCCGGCGGATGATCCGCTGCGGAGTCAGGCGAATGTTGCGGGTACGCCTGTGCCCATGTCTCAGGAGGAGGAGAAGCAGGTGGCTGCGGTTCCGATTCCTAAGGCTGCTGCTCATAACACCACGGGGCAGGGGATGTTGAATCTGCTTCCCGCTAAGGTGCTGGCGGCGTTCAAGGCCAGCGGTGGGACGACTTCGACGATGCCGGGGGACGCTAGCTCGTCGGCGCGAATTGCTCCGGTGAAGGCGGAGACGCAGACGAAGGAGAAGGGGCCTGTGGTAGTTGATGCGCGGAAGCAGGTAGCGGTGCCTTCGTTTGAAGGCGCGGGGCTGCGGACGGTGGTGGAGCGCGCGGACGCGGTGGGTCTGCGGGTGCAGTTGCTGGGCAGCGGGCTGGCGCGGGAGCAGGCTCCGGCGGCGGGGACGATTGTTCCGGCGGGGACTGAGGTCGTGGTTCGGTTTACCCGGTAAAGACGGGCATTTCAGAGAGGTTCTCAGCTAGCATCACAATATGAATTGGGTTACGGTATCTGCGGGCGTTACGGCGGTGGAACGGACGGGTGCGCCGGTGGAGGTTTCTGGCGTTGCGTATGACTCGCGTCGCGTGGGTAAGGGTGACGTGTTTGTCGCGATGCGGGGTGGGGCCGCGGATGGGAATCGTTATATAGAGAAGGCTTTGGCGCAGGGTGCGGCGGCGGTGATTACGGACTCGCGTGAGGCGTATGAGGCTTTGCGGCGGGACCATGCTGGGGTTGCAGCGGCGCTGGTGGAGCGGGGGCGCAGGGCGTTGGCGGAGGTTAGTGCGGCGGTGTTTGGGCATCCGGAGCGAAGGCTGGCGTTGAGCGCGGTGACGGGCACGAATGGGAAGACGACGACGGCGTTTCTGCTGGAGTCGATGCTGCGCGGTGTGAGGCGGAAGTGTGTGCTGCTGGGGACGATTGAGACACATGTGGGGGATGAGGTGAGGGAATCGGCGCATACTACGCCGGAGTCGCGGGATGTGCTGGAGATCTTTGCGGATGGGGTGAGAGCGGGCGCTACGGAGGCGATGATGGAGATGTCGTCGCACGCGCTGGAGCAGGAGCGGGTGTGGGGGCTGCCGGTGGATGTGGCGATGTTTACGAATTTGACGCAGGACCATCTGGATTATCACGGGACGATGGAGAGTTATTTAGAGGCGAAGAAACGGCTGTTTGCGGGAGTGGGAGCGCCCGCACCTCGGGTGGCGGCGATCAATGCGGATGATGCATATGGCGAGGCTATGAGGGATGCTGCTCGTGTGTGTGGGCAGGTGTGGATGTATGGGATTGAGCGGGGTGCGGATTTTCGTGCAGAAAAAATTGTTCTCGCGGCGGGGAGGACTGAGTTTGACTGGTGTACGCCGTTTGGGACGGTGAGGGTGGAGTCTCCGCTGACGGGGCGGGTGAATGTGTATAACCTGCTGGCGGCTTCGTGCGCGGCATTGGCTCGCGGGCTGACGGTGGAGCAGGTTGTGGAGGCGGTGAAGGGGATGCGGCAGGTTCCAGGGCGGTTCCAGACGGTGCCTGCGGAGGATACGGGCGTTACGGTGGTGGTGGATTATGCGCATACGGACGATGCGCTGCGGAACCTGATTGCGCTGGGGCGGGAGTTGGTGAAGGGGCATGGTGGGCGGGTGATTACGCTATTTGGGTGCGGTGGCGATCGGGACCGGACGAAGCGGCCAAAGATGGGAAGGGCGGCGGGTGAGGGGAGCGATCTGGTGGTGTTGACCAGCGATAATCCTCGGAGCGAGGAGCCGGGGGCGATTCTTGCGGAGGCTTTGGCGGGTGTGAAGGAGACTGCGGCGGAGTGCGTGGTGGAGGAGGACCGGGCTAAGGCGATTGCAGTTGCGATTCGTGCGGCGAAGGTGGGAGATATTGTTTTGCTGGCGGGTAAGGGGCATGAGAAGGTGCAGATTTTGAAGGACGGGACGGTGCCGTTTGACGATGTGGCGGTGGCGGCCGGGGTTTTGCAAGAGATGAGAGAGGGACGATGAAGCTTACGTTGGGACAGATTGCGGACTGGATTCATGCGGATGGGGACTTCGATACGTCGGCGGTGGCGCTGGGGTATGGGATCGATTCGCGCACGATTGGCGCGGGGGATTTGTTTTTTGCCGTGAAGGGGGAGCGGCTGGATGGTCATGACTATGTGCAGTCCGCGCTGGCGGATGGCGCGGTGGGCGCGGTGGTGAGTAATGGGTGGGTGGTTCCGGCGGAGGTGGATGCGGCGAAGCTGCTGATGGTGGCGGAGGGGGCGGATTGTGTGTTGGCGGCGCTGCAACGGCTGGCCCATGCAGTGAGGCGGGAGTGGGGCGGTCGGGTGATTGGAGTTACTGGTTCGGCGGGGAAGACTACGACGAAGGAGGCGGTGGCGCAGGTGCTTTCGGCTCGGTTCAAAGTGCTGAAGTCGGCGGGGAATTTGAATAATGGGTTCGGCTTACCATTGCAGTTGTTGAAGTTAGAGCAGGAGCATGAGGTGGCGGTGATTGAGATGGGGATGAACCATGCGGGGGAGATTGCCGCGCTGGCTAAGATTGCGGAGCCGGACTGGGCGGTGGTTTCGAACGTGGCTCCGGTGCATCTGGAGTTCTTTCCGGAGGGGATTGCGGGGATTGCCAAGGCTAAGTATGAGTTGGTGGAGGCTTTGCCTGAGGATGGGGTGGCGGTGCTGAATTTTGATGATTTTTATGTGGCCCAGTTTGGGCGTGGGATGGGTGGGAGAGCGGTTTTTTATGGGTTGGGAGACGGTGCGGATGTGCGGGCGGTGGACGTGGCGGCGGCTGGTGTGGAGGGTGTGAAGTTCACGGTGGAGGCTGGTGGCGAGACGGCTCCGGTGCGGTTGCGGATGCTGGGTGCGCATAACGTTCCGAACGCGCTGGCGGCGATTGCAGTGGGGCTGCGGAGTGGAATGACGCTGGATGAGTGCGCGGTGGCGGTGGGTGAGATGCGCGCGGGGGACAAGCGCGGCGAGGTTTTGACCTGGCGGGGGGCTACGATCATCAACGATTGCTACAACTCGAACCCTAAGGCTCTGGATGCGATGGTGGATGCTTTGATGGCGATTCCGGGTGGTCGGCATGTGGTGGTGGCGGGGGAGATGCTGGAGCTGGGGCCGGACGCGGAGGCTCTCCATGCGGCTTGCGGGGCGAAGATGGCGGAGCTTGGGGTTGGCTTTGTGGTCGGCGTGCGGGGGGGGGGTGAGGCTTTGGTGAAGGCGGCTCTGGCGAGTGGGGCGGAAGCTATGTTTGTGGCGAATGCGGACGAGGCCGGGGAGTGGATGAAGGCGAATCTGCGGGAGGGGGATGTGGTGTTGCTGAAGGCCTCGCGTGGGGTGCGGCTGGAGAGGGCGTTGACGGCGCTGGGAGAGTAGGGGTCGGTTTTAGCTTGTTCAGTATTCCTTTGGCGACTAAAGTCGCGTTTTGTAGGTTAGGTTTACGGCGGGGCTGAAGCCCCGCCCCTTCAAAGCAAAGGCGTCCAGGCAGTGTCTGGCGAATCGATTTGCTTTTTCTTGAAGTAAGAGGCTGGGGAAGGAAGGCATACCCCAGGGGCTGAAGCCCCTTTTTCGACTGACGGGAGAGGCCCAAGGCTAAAGCCTTGGGGTACCCAGAAGCAAAGCTGGATTCGTCAGACACTGCCTAAAGTCGCGTTGAATAGGGGAGATCTACGGAGGTTGCTGAAAAAGCAGTTATGGCTTGGCAGGAAGAGACCCGGGGCTGAAGCCCCTTTCTATTTGAACGGTTTTTTGTAGGGCTAAAGCCCTGCGCTAATCACAAAGACAGAGGCAGAGACTTTTCGACATCCCCGGAAGTTACCAGGAGAGAGCTGAGGTTGCCTGAGGGGCAGGGATTCGGTTTGATTCCTGCGGGAGATAACCACAGGCGCGGCGGGAGCGCGGACTGTTAAGATAGCCGTGACTCGCAGGAAAAATTCACGCATGAGCGGGTGAAGAAGGCAGGGACTGTTTGCTCTATTGGCTATTGTACCAGAAGTTGTTTCCTTACTTCCGGCTGTTTCGCATCTTTCGCTACCTTACGTTTCGGACGGTGTTTGCGAGCCTGACGGCTCTGCTGATCGGGTTGCTGATTGGGCCGTTTGTGATTGAGAAGCTGCGTGAGTTCCAGATTGGGCAGTATATCCGCGAAGAGGGGCCGCAGTCGCACCAGAAGAAGAAGGGAACGCCGACGATGGGCGGGGTGCTGATCTGCATCTCGATTCTGGTGCCTGCTCTGCTGTGGTCGGATCTCTCGAACCCTTATGTGTGGCTGGTGATGCTGTCGACTCTGGCGTTTGGAGCGATTGGGTTTGCGGACGATTACATCAAGGTGGTGCATCGCAGGAACCAGGGGCTGACGGCGCGGGCGAAGCTTGGGTTGCAGCTTGTGGCCAGCGGCGCGGTGGCGGCGGCGCTAGTGCGGATGGAGTTTCTTGGCAATTATTCGACGCGGCTGATTGTTCCGTTTGCGAAGCGGTTTCGGCCGGACCTGGTGTGGGAGTGGCTGGGGCATATTCCGCATATGAATTGGCTGGCGTATGTGCCGTTTGCGATCTTTGTGATGATCGTGATCTCGGGTTCGAGCAATGCGGTGAACCTGACGGATGGGCTGGATGGGCTGGCGATCGGCTGCACGATTATTGCGGCGGGTGCGTTGACGGTGTTGACGTATGTCAGCGGGCACGCAGTGTTTTCGGACTATCTAGAGTTACAGCGTATGCCGCTGGTGGGGGAGCTGGCGGTCTTCTGCGGGTCGATGGTGGGGGCCAGTATCGGGTTCCTCTGGTACAACGCGCATCCGGCAGAGGTGTTTATGGGCGATGTGGGGAGCCTGGCGCTGGGTGGGGCGATTGGGACGGTTGCGGTGGTGATTAAGCAGGAATTGCTGCTGCCGTTTATTGGCGGGGTGTTTATTCTTGAGGCTTTGAGCGTGATGTTGCAGGTGGGGAGCTACAAGTTGCGGAATGGCAAGCGCATCTTTAAGATGGCTCCTCTGCACCATCACTTTGAGTTGATGGGATGGTCGGAGTCGAAGGTGATTGCGCGATTCTGGATTCTGGCTCTGGTGTTTGCGTTGTTTGCGTTGACTACTTTGAAGCTGCGGTGAGGGTGAACAGGACGATGATGGATTTGAAGAATCAGCGTGTGCTGGTGGTGGGGTTGGGGAAGTCGGGTCTGGCGGCGGCGATGTTTCTGCGGGCGCAGGGAGCGCGGGTGACGGTGAGCGATACGCGGAGCGCGGTGTCGCTGGCGAACCAGCTTCCTGCGTTGCTGGATGCGGGGATCATGGTGGAGTCGGGCGGGCATGGGCTGTTGACGTTCCGGCGGCAGGACTTGATCGTGGTTTCGCCGGGTGTGCCGATGACTACGCCGGAGGTGAAGCAGGCGGTGGCGTTTGGGCTGCCGGTGATTGGTGAGCTGGAGCTGGCTAGCCGATTTTTGCAAGGGCGTGTGGTAGCGATCACGGGTTCGAACGGGAAGACTACCACTACTAGTCTGCTGGGGAAGATATTCAAAGACGCTGGTGTGATTACGCAGGTGGGCGGGAATATCGGGCTTCCGGTGATTGATCTGGTGGCGGGAAGCTCGCCGGAGACTACGAATGTGCTGGAGGTCTCTAGCTTTCAACTGGAGACGATCGAGGAGTTCCATCCGCAGATTGCGGTGGTGTTGAACATTACGCCGGACCATCTGGATCGGCATGGGAGTTTTGAGAATTATGCTGCGGCTAAGGCTCGGATTACTGAGCGGCAGACGGCGGAAGATTTCCTGATCTTGAACGGCGAGGACAAGGCCACGCAGATGATCGCGGCGAAGACAAAAGCGCAGATCTTCTGGTTCAGCGGGCGGAGGCCGATCAAGCAGGGCGCGTTTGTGCATGGCGAGAGCGTGGTGTTTCTGGCGAAGGAGGGTGGTAAGGCGGAGCCGGTGATGCCGGTGAGCGAGATTCACCTGAAGGGCTCGCACAATGTGGAGAACGTGCTGGCGGCGGTGTGCGCGGCGCGGCTGGCGGGGGTTTCGGCGGAGGAGATTCGTAAGGCGGTGGGGAGCTTCAAGGCGGTGGAGCATCGGCTGGAGCTGGTGAAGACGGTGCGGGGCGTGGAGTACTACAACGACTCGAAGGCTACGAATGTGGACGCGGCGATGAAGGCGGTGTCGTCGTTTGCGGGAGGGATTCACTTGATCCTTGGGGGCAAGGACAAGGATTCGGACTATGGGGTGATGGCCGAGCTGCTGAAGGAGCGGGTGAAGGCTGTTTACACCATAGGTTCGGCTGCGGAAAAGATTGAGCGGCAACTGCACGGAGTAGTGAAGATGGTGCAAGCGGGGACGATGCAGAAGGCCGTTGGAGAGGCTGCGAAGGCCGCGGTTGCGGGCGATGTGGTGCTGCTGGCTCCGGCGTGCGCGAGCTTCGACCAGTTCGACAACTATGAGCATCGTGGACGCGTGTTCCGGCAGATCGTACAGGATTTGAGTTAGGCGGGTTGGCATGGCGAAGAGAGTAGGAGTGGACAAGTGGCTCTTCGGAGTGGTGCTGCTGCTGGTGCTGTTCGGGCTGGTGACGGTGTTTTCGGCCTCAGCGGTGCTGGCGCAGTCTACGCTGGGGTCGCCTTATCCGTTTGTGGCGAACCAGGCGAAGTGGGCGGCGCTGGGGCTGTTGGTGATGGTGTGGCTGATGCGGGTGGACTATCGCCACTATAACAATCCGAGGGTGGTGTTTCCGGCGGTGACGGTGACGATGTTGCTGCTGGTGGGTGTGTTCGCGATGGGCGGGATGAATGGAGCGCATCGGTGGATACGGGTGGCGGGTACGACGTTGCAGTCTTCGGAGCTGGCTAAGCCGGTGCTGGTGCTGTATCTGGCTTACTTCTTGCAGACGCGGATTCACCTGATGGATGACCTGAAGGGGACGATTCTGCGGGCGATGTCGGTGCCGCTGTTGTTCGCGGCATTGATTCTGAAGGAGCCGGACCTGGGGACGGCGATGGTTTGTATGGGCGTGACGGCGTTGATGCTGTATCTGGCCGGGGCGCGGGTGCGGTACTTCGCGATTGGCGCAGCGTTGGCTTCGCCGCTGATGTATTACATGCTGTTCCATGTGAAGTTTCGGCGGGACAGGATGCTGGCGTTTATGAATCCGGAGGCCGATCCGAGGGGGAGCGGGTTCCATATTCTGCAATCGCTGATTGCGGTGGGGACGGGTGGGATTCGCGGGCTGGGGCTGATGGAAGGGCGGCAGAAGCTGTTCTTTCTGCCGGAGGTGCAGACGGACTTTATCTTTGCGAATGTGTGCGAGGAGCTGGGGCTGATTGGCGGGCTGCTGGTGGTGGCTCTGTTTGTGGCGCTGGGGTATCGCGGGCTGCGGGCGGCGTTTCTTTCGACTGATCCGTTTGCGCGGTTTCTGGCGTTTGGGATTACTACGGCGATTCTGGTTCAGGCGTTCTTTAACATCAGCGTGGTGTTGGCGCTGCTGCCTACGAAGGGGATTCCGCTGCCGTTTATCTCTTCAGGCGGGACTTCGCTTTTTATTACGCTGGCTAGTATGGGCGTGTTGCTGAATATTACGCGTGAGATCGACTAAAGTGAGTGGATTGGGGTGGGTGGGTTGCGGGTTTTGATTGCGGGGGGAGGCACCGGGGGGCATGTGATTCCGGCGCTGGCGATTGCGCGGGAGCTGAGGGATGCTCATGGAGCTTCGGTGCGGTTTGTGGGTACGGCGCGGGGGCTGGAGACTCGGTTGGTGCCGGAGGCGGGGTTTCCGCTGGAGCTGATCCATGTGGGGCAGTTGAAGAATGTGAGCGTGGCTACGAAGCTGCGGACTTTGGCGGACCTTCCGCTGGGCGTGTTGCGGTGCGTGGGGCTGATTCGTAGTTTTCGGCCGGACGTGGTGGTGGGGGTGGGGGGATATGCTTCGGGCCCGGCGATGATGGCGGCGGTGTTGCTGCGGGTGCCTACGCTGGCATTCGAGCCGAACGCGGTGCCGGGTTTGGCGAACCGGATTGTGGGGAGGTTTGTGAGTGCGGCGGCGGTGAACTTTGAGGAGACTCGGGGGTATCTGCGTGGGGCGCGGGTTACGGGGATTCCAGTTCGGACGGAGTTTTTTTCGGTTGCGCCGCGAGTGGGGGAGGCTCGGCGGTTGCTGGTGTTTGGCGGAAGCCAGGGGGCGAGGGCTTTGAACGAGGCGATGCCTCGGGTGGCGGGGGATTTGCTGGAGGAGTTTCCGCGGTTGGAGATTGTTCATCAGGCTGGAGGACGGCATGGGGCTTCTACTACGGAGGCTTATGAGAGGGCCGGGTTGCTGGGCGGTGGGAGGGTGCGGGTGCAGCCTTATCTGGACGCCATGGTGGAGGAGATTGCTGCGGCGGATTTGATTCTTTGCCGGAGTGGAGCGAGCACGGTGGCGGAGTTGGCGGCGGCGGGACGGGCAGCGGTTCTGGTGCCGTTTCCGCAGGCTGCGGACGATCACCAGAGGAAGAATGCCGATGCCTTTGTGGCGGCGGGCGCGGCGGAGATGATCGTGGAGGCGGAGCTTACGCCGTCACGGCTGCTAGAGGTGTTGCGGCGGCCGTTGGGGGATGATGCTTTGCGGAGCCGGATGGAGGAGTTGGCCAGAGGGTTGGCGCATCCGGATGCAGTGCGGGAGATTGGGCGGATGGTGGCTGGGCTGGCGGGGTAGAAAATCTGGAGCAGCAAAAAGGCAAGGCAAAGGGACGATCCCTTTGCCTTGCCTTTTTTGCCTGTTGCGGGCTGAGCGTTTACCTGAAGTGGTAGACGGCTCCTACGTTGACGGTGAATGGGGTCAGAGTAACCTCTCCTATCGGAGTATTGTTTTTGCCTGTGATCTTGAGGAAGCCGTAGTTGAGCTCACCGCGGACTGCGAAGCGGCGCGTGATAGGGACGTCCGCGCCTCCGCCGATCAAGGCTTCGAAGCCTGAGTCGGAGTAGGGTGGCGTGATCTTCAGGGCGAGGTTGCCGACTCCGAAGAGTCCCGTGACGAAGGGCTCAACGCGTTTGACGCGATAACGGAGATCAAGGCCGGCACCTACGAAGCTTTCCGTCACCGAGTTGTTCGTGGTGCGGTTGTAGCGCACGGAGATGCCGGGTTTTCCGAAGGTGTGCTTCTTCAGCAGGTAGGTGCCGCCGATGAAGAAGCCGTTGGCGTTTGTCTCTGTGAAATCGGGTTTGGTTAAAGAATAACCACCGTAAATATCAATGCGTCCTGTCCGTTCTGCTACCGGAATTGCCTGGGCCTGCGAGGTCTTTGCAAAGCCGCAGGTAGATGCGAACAGCAGAAATGCTGTCCATCTTCTGGAACCGGTGAGCCTGGGGAGGAGGCCTGAAGATGTATTCCGCTTCAACATAAATATGTCTCCGTGAAAACAAGTTAGCCTTCATTGCTCTGTAGGTTTGAAGAATCTAATACTCTTTTAGATGCGAGCAGGGACCGGCCCATGATACGGCACGGTCCCCTTGTGATTCACCTTAGTTATTTTGGGGAGTTGTGGTTTGAGGAGCGGCAGGAGCTCCCTGGGTGGCTGCCGGAGCCGCGGCTGGCGCGGCAGGCTGGGTGGTGGGGTTAGCGGGAGCAGCGGGAGCAGCAGGTGCTGCCGCCGGAGCTGCAGGAGCCTCTGCGGGACTCTTGTAGTAGCTCAACTTGAGATAAACGGGAGCAACTTCAAAGGGCATCCTGTCCGCCGCCGAGAGTAGAGGCTCATAGGCGGTGTGGAGGACGAAGACCTGGTCGGTCCAGGGATCGAAGCGGAGGAAGCTGGCCAGAGGCATGGCCGCCTGCTGCTTGAGATCCTTGACGTCGAGCTTGGGCCCCTTGGGGAGCAGGTCCGCGAGCCAGAAGGTGGAGTCGGTGTCGCTCTTGACGAGGCCGTCGCCGATCATGGGCTGATTGAGGGCCTTCAGGTTCTTGATGCGCGCCTGAAGCTGCTGGAGATAAAGGCTGAAGTACTGCTGTCCGGCTTCGAGCTCCTTGGCGTTGAGTAACTCCACGGCCTTTTTGGCGGCGGCGGCGTTGTCGGCGTCGGTGTGGTGCATGGGGATGCGGTTGAAGACGGCGGTGGAGGGGAAGAGCAGCCGGTCGTTGAAGGCGTACTTGGTGTCGAGCCGGTGGCCGAGGATGATGTGGGCGAGCTGGAAGGCCAGGATGGCGTTGAGGTTGCCCATCTGCTGGGCTCCGTCCTGAGTGACGATGCCGGTGGTGTCGAGCAGGCTCTTGGAGATGACGATGGTGTTGCCGATGGCCAGGGACTCGAGCGGCTCGGTGAGGAGGGTGCGAACACGGACGGGCCGGGAGAGGCTGATGTTGTTATAGGCGAGGATATTGTTGGCGAGGGCTTCCAGGGTCTTGTCGAACTCGCTGGGAGCGTCGATGAGACCGGCCTGGAAGAGGCGCTCGACGACGTTATCCTCGGCCTGCTGGACCCAGGCGCGCTGGGCCCCGAGAGGGCTTACGTCCTGCGCCTCGTTGCTGACGTCGGTGGCGCCGACTACGTCCATGGAGGTGTTCTCGGACTCGGCGGCGGGCACCTTGAGGAGATAGCCCCAGATGTGCGTGACGGCCTTGAAACGGAGGCTGCGCGTGGCGCTCTTGGGGTCGCTCTCTTCCACGTAGAAGGAGGTGGGGAGCCAGAGGTCAGGCTGGACGTTGGTGCGCCAGCTATCGAAGTGATAGTACTCGCTGTAGTCGGCCTCGGAACCGGCGAACTCGCCGTTGAAGCGGACGACGTTGCCGTCGCGCGACTCGACCCAGATGCGTCCGAAGAAGCGGCCGCGATCCTTCTTGCCGTTGGAGGGGGTTACGTCAAAGACGGCGGTGGGGGTGTTGCCGAGGAAGTCGTTGCGGACGAAGCTAAAGTTATAGTGCTGGCGGTCGAAGTCCCGGGAGTCCATCAGGAGCATCTGGACGAAGCCAGCGGCGTGGAAGTTGAGTTTGAGGCTTCCGCCGAGTCCGCCGAGGAAGGAGAGCGAGGACTTGAAGAAGCCGGGGCGGCTGCCTCCGCGAGAGGTTGCGTCGTTGATATCGTAGGCCTGATCGCTGATGATGGCCTTGAAGTCGACGCGGCCGAGGAAGTGCTGGTCGGAGTCGGGAGCCTGACCGAGGACGGGGTCGGGCCGCATGTTCTGGATGTAGGTCTCGACGAGGGGAGCGCGATCCTTGACGGTCTTGACGACGACCTTTTCGCGGGCGATGGCCTTATCGATGAGTGCGTTCTGGGCGGGAGTGAGCTTGCGGCCAGCGGCGGCGGGGTCCTCCTGCTTCTTCTTCGAGAAGATCGAAAGGCCGTGGGCGGAGGCGGTTGTGGCGATGAAAAGGGCCAGCAACAGACCGGTAGTCGATTGTTTCCGGAAAATCATGAGTGACGACTCCTGCGGTGATTTTTTAGCATCACCTGCTGATGAAATTTGATGCAAAGACAAAAGGGAACTGCCTGGAGGAAATTGTTTTTGTTTAACTTGCAAGCTGGAAGGCTACGTTGACAACTCCTTCCCAATCAATGGGATGACCGGACGAGTCGGTTGCGGGCTCGAACCGGGTGGCCTGGACGGCGCGGATGGCCGATTCGCCGAGACCGTGGCCGAGATCGCTGGTGACGCCGAGAACCTGAACGGCTCCCGAGGAAGAGACGCGGAGGCGGACGGAGACGACACCCTCGATGTGAAGCTTGACGGCCTCCTCGGTGTACTGGGGTTTGGGTTTGAAGATGACCTTGGGGCCGGTACGGACGGGGCCGTTGGCCGGAGCCACGGGCTTGGGCATAGGCGGAGGAGAGTTCTGGCCGAGGTTGACGACGCCGGGAACGCCGGGCTGGGTTCCCCGGGAGTTGGGAGCGCCGGTGCCGCCGGGGACGCCGAGCTTGACACCGACGACGCCCGCGCTGCGGCTGGCCATGTTCTGGCTGCCGGGCGAGCCGGAGCCGAGACTGACAGCGGTGGTGGCCGGGCCTGCTCCCGAGTTCGAGGACGGCATACCGGGCAGGCCGCGCTGGCCGAGATCGACGGCGGCGGTAGCTGGGCGGTTCGACGGAGCGATGGGGTTGTTGGCCTGGCCGAGCGCTACGGGGGCAGGATGGGGAGTGTTATTCGGCACTGCGGCTGGCCGGTTCTGGGCCAGGCTTACGGGCTTCGGCGCGGGCGGAGGTGTGACGAGCTTAGGCGGCGCTGGAGTGATGACGGGAGGAGCCTTGGTCTCCATTTTGACGATAGGCTTGGGTGGCTCGGGAACCTTTACCTCGGGAACATTAATTTTGGGAGGCTCAACTCTGGCGATCTGGGGAACCGGCGGAAGCTTGGGCGGCTTGATTCTGGGTGGCGGCGGAAGGGGCTTGATGATGGGCGGCGGGGCAGTGAGCTCGGTGACCTTTTGGTGGGTGTCGATGGTCTTTTTGGCCGCCGCGCCGATGAGGATGGCGCAGATGGCGAGGAGGACGTTGATGGTGATGGAGGTAACGAACGAGGACTTGCTCTGGGCGCCATTATTGAGAACGCCGAAGTGCGTAAACTGTCTGTCTTGCGGATTGGGGTCGTCGCTGCGAAGCGGCTTTGCCATAAAGAGTCCTTTAGGGCCTCTCTTTTCGGAAGAGGCGGTAAATGAGACTGGCCGGGGGAGGCTTCTCAGAACTGGTAGAACATAAAACTTATCTCCGCAACGCGTTCCGGAGGGCCGATTGAGAATCGAGACCTGACGCCCAATGGTGCTGAAAGAATCTGCGATGGGGTCCGGCTGTCTTCTATGGCTTAGTAAAAAGACGCGGCAGAATAAGAAAAAGGTTGTAGCAGGCACCGTGCATTGAGGAGTGTCTTTCTAGATATCCGCCGGGGCTCCGCCTGTTCTCTTATGGCAAGTATAGTGCCGTACTGTAAGTGATTGACACTGGTACTTTTGTGGTATCCATGAAGTGGAGAGTGGAGACGATAAATATGAAGGTTCTGGTGACGGGTGGCGCGGGGTATATCGGGGGTACGGTGACGCGGCTTCTGCTGGCTGGGGGGCACAGCGTGACGGTGTATGACAACCTGAGCCACAGCAAGCGGTTAGCGGTGGCCGCGGAGGCGGAGTTCGTGGAAGGGGACGTTGCCGACCGGGCACTTCTGGAGAAGACGCTGCGACAGGGATTCGATGGGGTGATGCACTTTGCCGCGCTGATTGAGGCGGGCGAGAGTATGAAAGTCCCGGAGATTTATTTCAGAAATAATACGGCTGCAACGCTGACTCTGCTGGAGTCGATGCTGGCTACAGGGCATGACCGGCTGGTGTTCAGCTCGACGGCGGCCTGCTATGGGGAGCCGGAGAGGACTCCGATTCTGGAGGACGCAAAGCTGGCTCCTACGAATCCGTATGGCGAGAGCAAGCTGCTGGTGGAGCAGATGCTGCGGTGGATGAATGAGAGTCATGGGCTGCGGTATGCGAGTCTGCGGTACTTCAATGTGGCGGGCGCGATTGAGGGCTATGGCGAGGCGCATGAGCCGGAGTCTCACCTGATTCCGCTGATTCTGGATGTGGCGCTGGGACGGCGGGAGAGCATCAAGATTTTCGGCAGGGACTATCCGACGAAGGACGGGACGTGCATTCGGGACTACATCCACGTGCAGGATCTGGCGGAGGCGCATCTGCTGGCGCTGGGGGCTCTGGGGGAGAAGAGCCGGTCGGGTCGGTTGGGTCAATTGATCTTCAACATCGGCAATGGGCAGGGGTTCACGGTGCTGGAGGTGATCGAGTCAGTGCGGCGGGTGACGGGACGGCCGATTGCGGTGGAGGAATGTCCGCGGAGACCGGGCGACCCGGCGGTGCTGGTGGCCAGCTCGGAGAAGATCAAGGCGGAGCTGGGATGGACGCCGCGGTTTGCGGAGCTGGACAAGATTATCGCGAGCGCGTGGGAATGGCATCAGAGACGATATGCGTGAGGCCGTTAATGCGGCGCTGTTGACGATGTAACCCAGGAGAATGGTCCATGACGGAGAGCATGTTTCATCTTCCTCTGCCGGTGCTGGAGAAGATTGTTCGACCGGTGATCGTATATGTGTGCCTGATCGGGTTTCTGCGGCTGTTCGGGAAGCGGGAGCTGGCGCAGTTGAACCCGTTCGACCTGGTGGTGCTGCTTTGCCTGTCGAATACGGTGCAGAATTCGATAATCGGGAACGATAACTCGGTCTCGGGCGGGATTATCGGGGCGTTTTCGCTGCTGACGGTGAACTGGATACTCTCGAAGGCGCTGTATTACTTTCCGGGATTGAATTCGACGCTGGAAGGGACGAAGACGCACCTGATCCGCAATGGTGTGGTGGACTATGCCGCGCTGCGGAAGGAGACGCTGACGGAGATCGAGCTGAAGTCGGTGCTGCATCGGCAGGGCTTCAACCGGTACGAGGAGGTGGAGAAGTGCGTGCTGGAGCCGAATGGGACGTTCTACATGGAAGGGATCGATTCGATGAGCGACGATGCGCAGCGGGCGGAGCTGATGCGGGAGATTCGGGAGCTGGCGCGCGAGGTGAAGGAGATGAGGGCGGAGCTGGCGCTGCGGTGATTATTCGGCTTTTTTGAGGGCGTTGCGGTAGCGCTCGGGTGGGGTGGGGAGGCGGGAGTCGCGGATGGCGGCTCGATAGCCCCCCATGTAGATGGAGTACATGACGGCGAGGGCGCAGCCTACTCCGAAGACGAAGCCGAAGAAGAAGCCGATGGCGGAGGGGACGTAGACGTTCATGGGTAAGTGAAGTTTATCGCGATGCGGTGGGATGTGTTGGGATGGAGAGAAAAGGCAATGATTTAGTCGCTTCGGCTTCGCCTTTGCTCCAGCCTTCGGCAGAGCGGTGGTCGCTTCGCGACGGCTTTTTGTGAGACCCAAGGCTGAAGCCTTGGGGTACCTAGATGCAAAGGCAATAGCAACAGCAACGACAATAGCAAAAACAACGGCAACGGCTTATGGGCTTTGGTGGGGTATGGGTGGAGAAGCGGATTTCTCCGCTACGCAGCGCGATGAGGCTGCGCTGCTCCGGTCGAAATGACGGGATTTGGGGTGGGGCGAGGAAAAGCAACGACAACAGCAATAGCAACAGCGACTACAACAGCAACGATCAAAGCGGAAGCGGGTCGAATTTACTTTGTGGCGGTGGGGGCCGGGGTGTTGTTGGTGAAGAGCTTCAGGGCGTTTTTCACCGTGTAGTTTAGGCCCCAGAGGGTGGGGAGGATGACGATGAGCCATGCCAGGGAAATGAGGATCGGGGAGGATTTCTTTTCGGCGGATTCGGTCATGGGATGGCTCCTGATGGAAGCGGCTGAGGATGGGCGCTTTGCCTGAATTGGTTTAGTGGGATGGGGTTTCGGGGACGGCTGGAGTGCTGGTGGGGAGCCAGTGTTTGTCGGCCACGGGGCGGACGAGAAGGTTGGCGAGGAAGCCTATGACCAGAAGGCCGCACATGATGTGGAGGATGAGCGGGTAGGCATTTTCGCGGGGCTGGTGGGTTTCGACGTAGTGGTCGAGGATGCCGTTGACGATGAGCGGGCCGATGATGCCGGCGGCGGACCAGGCGGTGAGGAGGCGTCCGTGGATGGCGGAGACGTTGTAGCCGCCGAAGAGGTCCTTGAGGTAGGCGGGGATGGTGGCGAAGCCTCCGCCGTACATGGAGAGCAGGACGACGGCGATGCCTACGAAGAGTGGGATGGAGTTGAGTTGCTCCTGACGGGTGAGGGGGAGGACGAAGTAGAGGATGGCTCCGAGGGTGAAGAAGACGAAGTAGGTGGCTTTGCGTCCGAGGAAGTCGGAGGTGGAAGCCCAGAAGAAGCGGCCAGCCATGTTGAAGATGCTGAGAAGACCGACGAAGCCTACGGCGGCGGTGGGGGTGACGGCTCCGTGAAAGAGATCCTGGATCATGGGGGCGGCTTGTTCGAGGATGCCGATGCCTGCGGTTACGTTGACGAAGAGGATGATCCAGAGGAGCCAGAACTGCGGCGTGAGCCAGGCTTTGCCGACGGCTACGTTGTTGGTGGAGATGAGGGCGGACTTCTTCTGCGAGGGAGTCCATCCGGCGGGTCTCCAGCCTTCGCGCGGGATGCGGATGGTGAAGACTCCGAACATCATGAAGACGAAGTAGAGGCCGCCCATGGTGATCATGGTGTAGGGAATCGAGGGCTGTCCGGCGGCCTTGTAGTAGGCCATGAGGTTGTTGGCGAGTGGGCCGCCGATCATGGCTCCGCCGCCGAAGCCCATGATGGCGAGTCCGGTGGCGAGGCCGGGGCGGTCGGGGAACCACTTGATGAGGGTGGAGACGGGCGAGATGTAGCCGAGTCCGAGGCCGATGCCGCCGATGACTCCGTAGCCGAGGTAGATGAGGGCGAGCTGGTGGCTGCTGACTCCGAAGGACGCGATGACGAAGCCGAGGCCGAAGCAGAGGGCCGAGTAGAACATGGCGCGGCGGGGGCCTGCGCGTTCGAGCCATGCTCCGAAGAGCGCGGCGGAGATGCCGAGGAAGGCGATGGCGATGGAGAAGATGTAGCCGACCGCTTTGAGGTTCCAGTGGGAGCCGTCGGCTGCTTGTAGGGCCAGGAGGGGATTTTTGAAGACCGAGAAGGCGTAGACCTGTCCGATGGAGAGATGGATGGCTAGGGCGGCGGGAGGGACCAGCCAGCGGCTGTATCCGGTGGGGGCGATGGAGTGCTGACGATCGAGAAAAGCTAGGGCCATGGGAGTCGCTCTTGGAGATGAAAGATGCAAACGATGCAGTTGCGGGTGCCAGAGTACGTCTTGAATGCTGGACAACGATACATGATTTTTTCATGTTTGGTTAAAAGAAAGTTTGTCCTGCCGGATGGGCCGCCTGCGCGGCGCGCGGTCACTTCGTGACTTGTGTATCGCACGGTGGTGCCGCGAATTTCTTTGGGCCTCGCGTTGCTCGGCGGGTTGAGTTGCCGTTCGTGTACGGCTTGGCGTACCTTTTTTTTGCTGGCTGAATGAGTGGAGGTTTGTGTGTTGCTGTCGGAAGAGCAGAATCTGGATTCCAGTTTGAGAGAGAACCGTGTGTTTCCGCCGCCCGCAGAGTTTGCGGCAAAGGCCCACATCAAGAGCCTGGCGGAGTATGAAACGATGTACCGGCGCAGCGTGGAGGAGCCGGAGGCCTTCTGGGCGGATGCGGCTGGAGAGCTGGAGTGGTTTGCGCCGTGGACGAAGGTGATGGAGGGTGAGGCCGCGCATACGAAGTGGTTCGTGGGCGGGAAGCTGAACCTCTCGTATAACTGCGTGGATCGTCATGCGCTGGGTGGGCGCAGAGACAAGGTCGCCCTGTTGTGGGAGGGAGAGCCGGGCGAGGTCCGCAGGGTGACGTTTGGCGAGCTGCATGAGCAGGTGCAGGCGTTTGCGAATGTGCTGAAGACGAAGCTGGGAGTGAAGAAGGGCGACCGGGTTGCGATCTACATGGGGATGTGTCCGGAGCTGGCGGTGGCGCTGCTGGCCTGTGCGCGGATCGGTGCGATACATTCGGTGATCTTTGGCGGGTTTGCGGCCCATGCTCTGGTGGATAGGATCAACGACTCGGAGTGCGTGGCGGTGATTACGCAGGACTCGGCTTACAGGCGCGGGAGCGAGGTGAAGCTGAAGGCGATTGTGGATGAGGCGCTGGAGAAGTGTCCTACGGTGAAGCAGGTGCTGGTGCACAGGAGGAGCGGGTCAGAGGTGGCGATGCGGGAGGGGCGCGATCTGTGGCTGGATGAGGCTCTGAAGGAGTTTGCGGGGAGTGAGTGCCCGGCGGAGTGGATGGATGCGGAGGACCCGCTGTATCTGCTGTATACGTCGGGGACTACGGGGAAGCCGAAGGGGCTGCTGCATACGACGGGTGGGTACTCGGTGGGAACCTACCTGACTACGAAATATATCTTCGATCTGCGGGACGACGATGTTTACTGGTGCACGGCGGACATTGGCTGGGTGACGGGGCATAGCTATGTGGTGTATGGGCCGTTGCAGAACGGCGCTACGGTGCTGATGTATGAGGGGGCTCCGAACTGGCCAGAGAACGATCGCTTCTGGAAGATCGTGGATGACCATAAGGTGACGGTATTCTATACGGCGCCTACGGCGATCCGGGCGTTTACGAAGTGGGGCGATGAATGGGTGACGAAGCACTCGCTGGAGTCGCTGCGGCTGCTGGGGACGGTGGGTGAGCCGATCAATCCGGAGGCGTGGATGTGGTTCCACAGGATGATTGGCAAGGAACGCTGCCCGATTGTAGATACATACTGGCAGACGGAGACGGGAGCGATCATGATTGCGCCGGTTCCGGGGGCGGTTGCGACGAAGCCGGGGTCGGCTACGCGGCCGTTCTTTGGGATTGTTCCTGAAGTGGTTACAAAAGAGGGAGAGCCGGTTCCGGATGGCAAGGGCGGGCTGCTGGTGATGAGGAGGCCGTGGCCTTCGATGGCGAGGACGATCTATGGCGACCAGGCGCGGTATGAGGCGTCTTACTGGAGCGAGATTCCGGGGAGCTACTTTACGGGCGATGGGGCTCGGCGGGACTCGGATGGGTACTTCTGGCTGATGGGGCGTGTGGACGACGTGATTAATGTGAGCGGGCACAGGCTGGGGACGATGGAGGTGGAGTCGGCCCTGGTGGCGCATCCTAAGGTGGCGGAGGCGGCGGCGGTGGGGCGTCCGCATGAGATGAAGGGGCAGGCGATTGCAGCATTTGTGACGCTGGAAGAGGGACATTCGCCGAGCGAGGAGCTGAGGGTCGAGCTGAGGCAGTGGGTGGCGAAGGAGATCGGCGCGCTGGCGAGGCCGGACGATCTGACGTTCACGCAGGCGCTGCCTAAGACGCGGAGCGGGAAGATCATGCGGCGGCTGCTGCGGGAGCTGGCTTCGACGGGCGAGGTGAAGGGCGATACGACTACGCTGGAGGATTTTACGGTGATTGCGCGGCTGCGGGAGGGGGAGGAGTAGAGGTGGCTGTTGGATTTAATAGGCTAGACGGGTGACAATCCATCTTAATCCCGAGCTTGAGGCGTTCGTGCGGCAGGATGCGGCTTCCGCTGGTTTTGCCAGTGTGGATGCGTATGTTGCCGAGGTGCTGACGGCGCGGCATCGCGGCAAGGTCTGGCTGAGTGAGCACCGGGATGAGGTACGTTCAGCGATTGAAGAGGGATGGACTTCGGCTGAACGGGGAGAGTTGATGAGCGGCGACCATGTGAAGCGTGAGATGGCTGCGATGAAGGCGCAGTGGTTTGCAGAGCACAAAGCCTGGGGTTGAAGTCCGGCTCTCATTCATCCGAAGGACTAGAACAGGCAACGACAAAAGCAACGGTAATAGATTAGTCGCTTTGCCCTTCGGGCTTTGCTCCGGCCTTCGGCAGAGCGGTGTGTCGCTTCGCGACGGTTTTTGACGCCGGGCTAAAGCCCGGCTCTAATCCCAAGTGCAAGTGCAAGTGCAAGTGCAAGTGCAAGTGCAAGTGCAAGTGCAAGTGCAAGTGCAAGTGCAAGTGCAAGTGCAAGTGCAGGTGCAAGTGCAAGTGCAAGTGCAAGTGCAAGTGCAA
>JAATEV010000111.1 GCA_015655585.1 Terriglobales bacterium
CGACGGCTTCGCCGCCCACCTCATCGGCTACGTCGGCGAGGTCTCCGAGCAGATGCTCGACGATCCCCGCTACGCCTTCTACTCCCCCGGAGACGTCGTAGGCCGCTCCGGAGTCGAGCAGACCTACGACTCGCTCCTGCGAGGCTCCGACGGCAGCCGCGACATCATCGTCAACAGCCACGGCAAAGAGCTAGGCTACTTCGGCCAGACCCTCGCCGTTCCCGGCAAAGACCTCAAGCTCACCATCGACCTCGACATCCAGATGGCCGCCGAAAAGGCCCTCGAAGGCAAGATCGGCGCCATCGTCGCCATGGACCCCCACACCGGCGAGATCCTCGCCATGGCCTCCCGCCCCACCTTCGACCCCAACCAGTTCGCCGTCCGCCTCACCCGCGAGTACTGGAACCAGATCCTCACCAACCCCGACCACCCCCTGCTTAACAAGGCCATCCAGGCCCAGCTCGCCCCCGGCAGCACCTTCAAGATCGTCATGTCCGTAGCCGGACTCGAAGAGAACGTGGCCCAGACCATGCACGTCTTCTGCAGCGGCGGAGCCACCTTCTACGGCCATTTCTATGCCTGCGACCGTCACCACGGCAGCGTCGATATCAACAACGCCATCCCCTACTCCTGCGACACCTTCTACTACACCCTCGCCAACCGCCTCGGCATCGACACCATCGCCAAATACGCCACCTCCCTCGGCCTCGGCCAGCGGACCGGCGTCGATCTTCCCGACGAGGCCACCGGTAACGTCCCCTCCACCACCTGGAAGCTCAAGACCCAGCATGAGCAGTGGTTCGCAGGCGAGACCATCTCGGTAGGCATCGGTCAGGGAGCCGTCACTGCCACTCCCATCCAGCTTGCCCGCACCCTCGGCGGCATCGCCTCCGGCGGCGTCCTCCGCCGTCCCCACGTCGTCTTCCCCGACGAAGTACCCTCCGATCTCCTCGAAGCCGTCCACGAGACCTACCCCGGCTCCGGCGAAAAGACCGTCCCGCTCACCCCGCAGAACTGGGAGACCATCACCGACGGCATGGCCGCCGTCACCGGCCCCAGCGGCACCGCCTTTATGGCCCACCTGGAAGGCGTCGACTTCGCCGGAAAGACCGGCACCGCCCAGGTCATGAGCCACGACGCCCTCGCCCGCTCCGGCGGAGGCAAAAAGACCGACCCTAACGCCTGGTTCGTCGGCATGACCCCCCGCCGAAACCCCGATATCGTCGTTGCCGTCCTCTGGGAGCACGGCAACTGGGGCAACAACTCCGCCAAGCTCGCCGCCCAGGTCATCGACGTCTTCGTCAACAAGCAGCGTCGCCGCGCCAACAACGTTGCCACCACACCCGAGCCACCCAGAATCCAGCCGCCATCCACACCAGAAACCACCCCTGCATCCACCACGCCCGAGCCCGCCAAGGCTGCCGCCACCACCACTCCCACCGCCGAATAGGACCTATTCCCCATGCAACGTTTCTCCTCCTATCGCGATTTCGACTGGGTTCTCCTCGGCTTCGTCCTCCTGCTCTCCCTCATCTCCGTTCTGGAGATTAAATCTGCCACTCTCCACACCAAATTTCACGGATTCGACCACAAGCAGGTAGGCTTCCTCGCCGCCGGTCTCGTCCTGATGTTCTTGATTTCTCTCATCGATTACCACCGCCTCCTCGATATCGCCCACTGGGCCTACGGCGTCGGCATGGTTTCGCTCTTGACCGTAGCTCTCTTCGGCACCCGCGTCCTCGGCGGCAAACGCTGGATCGGCTTTCACGGCGTCCACTTCCAGCCTTCCGAATGGATCAAGCTCGTCCTCATCCTTGCCGTGGCTCGCTATTTCTGGGGATTAGCAGGCAAAGAGCTTACCTGGGCTGACATCGGCAAAGCCGCTGCAATGGTCATGGTACCCATGGCCTTCGTTCTTAAACAGCCCGACCTCGGCACCGCCCTTACGTACATGCCTATCCTCATCTGCGGCCTGTTTCTTGGCGGCATCCGTCTCCGGCAGGTAGCGATCATTCTTCTAGGCATCGGCCTGGTTGCAGGCATCGCCTGGAAGAGCGGCAAGCACCTCAAGCCCTACCAGCAGGCCCGTATCGACGCCTTCCTCAACCCTGACTCCGACCCTCGTGGCTCCGGCTACCAGATCCGCCAGTCCCTCATCGCCGTCGGCTCCGGTGGCGTCTGGGGCAAAGGCGCAAACAAAGGCACCCAGACCCAGGGCGACTTCCTCCCCATCCCCTACACCGACTTCATCTTCGCCGCCTTCTGCGAGGAGCACGGCTTTGTCGGGGCCATCGGCGTTCTTCTCCTTTACTTCCTTATACTTATCCGCCTCATCCAGAACGCCCAGACGGCCGCTGACCTTCCCGGAAGCTTCATCATCATGGGCGTCGTGGCCGTCATTACCTTCCAGATCGCCGTTAACGTAGGCATGGTCGTCGGTCTCATGCCCGTCACCGGAATCCCCCTGCCGCTCCTGAGCTACGGAGGCTCCTCCGTCCTCTTCACCTTCCTCGCCCTGGGCATCGTCATGAACATCCGCATGAGCCGCTTCGTGAACTAAGTCCGTTCTTTCTCACCCCAGAACGCTCCAAAATAGTTACGAATTTTCCTCGCCACTGGCCCCCGCAACGGCTTTAGTGCAATACTGTTGTTAGTAACTGTCCGGCTGTAGATGCCGGTCAGCCTGTATTCCGCTTCCCCGGGCGCATGGTCGCCGGCAAGCGTAAAGAATTTTGATTTTTAAGAAAAAGGCCGGCCAGGCGAGAGACATCGATCCGTTGGCCGGACAGGTTTTAGGGAATGATTGCATCCGGATGGCGAACGGCCCCGCCTCAAGTTGTTGATTCTGAGGTTGTTCTGGTCACAAACTCCGCATGTTTCCTGCCGCTTGAAGCATCTCTTCGTGTCCTCGATCCCCTCGATCTCCCCGGTGCCGCCCCATCCGCGCCCTTTATGAGTGCGTCCACGGCAAATTCGTTCCTCTCGCCGGTCTTCGAGCTCTGTTCACGCGCTTCCGCATCCCGTACCCTGTCCGTTCTGCAATGAGCCATATCTGGCGTTGAAGCCAGATCAACTCGCGATGCTTCTCTGTCTCGTCTGCCGCTCGCGCCCCAACCGGGCCGGGCAGAAAGAGCACAGCGAATGTCGAAAGAAATTTATATCTCCAGTACTCCCCACGAGACTCGTCTCGCCATCGTCGAGAACGACGCCCTCGCCGAGATTTACTACGAGCGTGAGAACGAATACACCCTCGCCGGTTCCATCTACAACGGCAAAGTAACCCGCGTCCTCCCCGGTATGCAGTCCGCCTTTGTGGACATCGGCCTCGAGCGCGACGCCTTCCTCTATATAACCGACTTCATGGAAGAGGCTGGCGATTCCGCCGACTTCGATACCAACGGAGATTCCAGCCGCCGTGGCGAAGGCCGCCGCAACAGCAATCCGCCTGTCCTCGAAGGCACCTTGGCCGAACCCGGCCAGTCCTCCGAGTCCGCTCCTTATTCTGGAGATCGAAATGACCGCAACGGACGCGGAGACCGCGGCCGCCGTGGCCGCCGTGACCGTGGCGGAAACCGGGACCGCCAGCCTGTCTCCGATTCTGCCCCGCAGGAGCAGCCATCCTACGCCCCCAGCTTTGAGGTCCAGCCTCCCGCTTCCAGCTTTACCTCGCCCATCGGCGAGGCAGCCGATGACGCTCAGATCGGTGAAGGAGCACCCGGAGCCGACGGACTCCGCCGCTGGCGTGGCCGTCGCGGCCGCCGCCGTGGCCGTGGGACTGGCCCTCGTGAAGGTTATCCCCAGGCTTCCTCCGAGGTCGAGACCGACACCCAGTCCACTCACGCTCCCGAGGAGATCCCCGCAGAGCCTACTGACGACTCTTTCGATCTCGACGCCACAGCTTCCGCGCCTGTCGTAGAAGAGACGAGTTCCGTCGTCGAGCCGCAGGACTACAACCGCCGCGACCGAGGCGACCGCAATGGTCGCGGAGACCGTGGCCGGGACCGCAACCGCGGCGATCGGGGTGGCCGCAACCGCGACGACCGAGGTCCTCGCGCGCCGCGCGGCTTTGCTCCCCGGACCTCGTACTACGGCGTCGATAATGCCGAGACCGAGACCGGCGAGACCGCCGCTCCCTCCGAGCCGATCATCCTGCCCGGCGAATCCCTCTCGAAGTACCGCAAGGAGGGCGATGTCCCGGCGGACGCAGCTTCCGTCGCCTCCAAACCAGCCGACGCAAACATCATCATTCCCGCCGCGCCCGGCTTCATCATTCCCCAGGGCTGGGACGGCGGCTCCGTTCTGCCCGGCGAGTCTCTTTCGCGCCACCGCCGCGCCGAGCATCGCGGCGAGACCAACGCCAGCCTCCGCAACGCGCCGGAGCCAGTAGCCGCTCCTGCACCTGAGCCGGTCGTCGAGCAGCCCGCCGAGGTGGCCGCTGCTGTCGTCGAAACCGTCGTTGAGCCTAAAGCCGAGCCTATCGCCGAGTCTGTCGAAGCACGGTCCGAGGAGCTCATCGCTCCCGAGGTAGCAGAAGTTCCTGAGTCTCAGGCCGAGCCCGCCGAGTACGAGCCCACTGAAGACACTGCTGTCTCCTACCGAGTCGATCCCGTGGCTCCCAGTGAGTATCGTCAGAGCGCCCCGGCCCTCGACACTCCGGAAGAGACCCCCGAGCCCGTGGCAGAGTCTGCGTCCACAGCCGAGCCCCTGTCCGAAGCCATCACCGCTCCCGAAGAGCCCATCGCCGCTGACGCCCACGAACTGACCACGCTCCACGCCACCGGCGAGCTGACCACCGAGGCTCCCGCAGCCGCCTTCATCCCGGAAGAGCAGGCGACCGAGCCCATCCATCACGAGACCGTAATCCTCGATCCCGCGGAGAACGCGGCCGAGACCGCCGCCGTTTCGGCTACCATTTCGGGCGAATTCGAAGAAGAGTTCTTCGATGAAGAGGACTTCGACGCCACGCTCCACGCCAGCTCCATCGAGGAGATGGACGACTTCGACGAAGAGGAGACCCTTGAAGGAGCCGCCGATCTCGGCACCATGCTCCGCGAGATGTCCATCGACGAGATCACCAGCTCCGGCAGTGAGGACGAAGAGGAAGACGACTTCGAGGAAGAGGATGCCGTCAGCGATCCTGCTGGCTTCCAGCTCTCGGAGGAAGACCTTGAGGAGTCCGATACGGAAGAAGACGTCGTCCGCGAGGACTTTTCCGAGAACAACGAATCTGCCCCCGACAGCTCCTCCTTCCAGGCCCGCGAGATTGAGCGCCGCAGCTCCCGGCGCGACGGGGGACGCCGTGACGGACGTCGCGGAAGTCGTTTCGGACGCGCCCGCAGCGCAGGAGGCTCCGGTGACCGCGAGCGCTCCGGCGGAGGCCGCGATCATCGCGGCGGACGCGGTTCCATGCAGTCCACCGACCTGCCCGCCATCAGCGAGCTCCTCAAGCCCGGTCAGGAGATTCTCGTCCAGATCGCCAAGGAGCCCATCGCCAAGAAGGGCGCGCGCATCACCTCGCACATCG
>JAATEV010000013.1 GCA_015655585.1 Terriglobales bacterium
GCAAGAACAACAGCAACAGCAAGAACAACAGCAACAGCAAGAACAACAGCAACAGCAACAGCAAGAACAAAGGCAATGAATCAGTCGCTTCGCCCTTCGGGCTATGCGACGGCCTTCGGCAGAGTGGCAGTCGCTTCGCGATGGGGCTTTTGACGCCGGGCTGAAGCCCGGCTCTAATCCGAAGTGCAAGTGCAAGTGCAAGTGCAAGTGCAAGTGCAAGTGCAAGTGCAAGTGCAAGTGCAAGTGCAAGTGCAAGTGCAAAGGCAACGACAACAGCAAGTGCTTATGGGCTGGGGTAATGTATGGGTAGAGAAGCGGGTTTCTCCGCTACGCAGCGCGATGGGGCCGCGCTGCTCCGGTCGAAATGACGGGTATTGGGGGTGGGTGTAGGAACGGCAACGGCAACGGCAAGAACAACGGCGAGCGATACGGGTGGTTGTGGAGGCTCGGGAGGTTGTTCAGGCGGAGATCTGCGTGGTCTCCATTCTGCGGATCTCTTTCTGGACCAGTTCGGGGCAGTTCGATTGCTCGTTGTTGAGACCTTTGCGGATGACGATGAGGTTGTGGAAGAAGGCGATCTCCACGATGTTCTGGTCGAAGTAGCTGGGGGTGTACTGCGGGATGGGGTACTCCACGTGGTTGATGCCGTCGGCGAGGTTCTTGAAGAAGGTCATGAGGGTGTCGGGCTTGTTGATGCCGCCTCCCCAGCCGGGCCAGTAGGAGGTCTGGGTGTCCTCAATGGAGTAGATGCCGTTGGGGCGGAGGAGGGGGAAGAGGACGTGGAAGGTGGCGATGACGTGCTCGTTGAGGTGGCTGCCGTCGTCGATGATGATGTCGAAGCCGCCGTACTCGTCGGAGAGCTTGCGGAGGGCGACGGCGTCGGTCTGGTCGCACTGGCGGATATCGACGCGGTGTTCGCGGAAGTGGGTCTTGTCGTTGATGTCGATGCCGACGATCCGGCTCTTGCGGAAGAAGGTCTTCCACATGCGGAGAGATTCAGCCCCTTCCTTTGAGTCTTCGTAACCGCCGACGCCAATCTCAAGGATGTTGAGCCGCTTCTTTTGCAGGGAGTGGAAGTAGCGCTGGTAATGCTGGGTGTACCAGTGCTTGCCCCATTTATCGGTCCCGTAGAGGAGCGCGAGGTAGTTGAGATTGTTGCGATAGACCATTTTGGCCATGGGGCGAAGGCTGTGGAGCACCGGCCGCGGAAAAGTGTTCTTCAGACTAGTCACAAAGCTCATACAAGCTCCAGATATTGAAAAAGGGGAGAGTAGTGAGAAATATATCCGACAGGAAGGGCATGTTCCAAGAGGGAGTGATGAAATTGTCTTGAATACATGGGAGATAGGGCGGCAGGGGTATCGTGGCCGGGGGAGGAGGAGGTGCGGGTCTGTTGTGGCGAGGGTTCTTGTTATACTTCGCAGGTTATGCGAGTATTTGTGATTTTACCGGCAGCAGGGATTGGAACGCGGATGGCCGCGAGTGGGGCGTCGACGGCGGCGCCGAAACAGTTTCTTGAGGTGGGGGGCGTTCCGGTGCTGGTGCGGTCGGTGCAGGCGTTTCTGGGAGTGCCGCGGGTGGATGCGGTTTGCCTGGCGGTGAGGGGCTCGGAACGGGAACGGGTTGGCGCGCAGATGGATGAGTACAAGCTGGGCGCGAGGGTGCATCTGGTGGAGGGCGGCGAGAATCGGCAGGGGTCGGTGGCGAATGCGCTGGCCGCGCTGGAGTGCGACGACGACGACGTGGTGCTGGTGCATGACGCGGTAAGGCCGCTGATTGACGCGGCGACGATTGAGCGGACGATTGACGCGGTGGTGAAGCATGGCGCCGCGATTGTTGGGCTGCCGGCGGTGGACACGATCAAGCAGGTGGAGCGGACGGCGGATGGGGCGATTGTGACGGCGACGGTGCCGCGGGAAAGGGTTGTCCATGCGCAGACTCCGCAGGGGGCAAGGTCTGGCTTGCTGCGGCGGGCGTTTGAGGAGGCCGCGGCGGATGGGTTCGCCGGGACGGACGAGGCGTCGCTGCTGGAGCGGGCAGGGATCGAGGTGGCGGTGGTGCAAGGGTCGGCTAGGAACTTCAAGATTACGCAGCCGGGAGATATTGAACTGGCGGAGTTTTATTTGAAACAGACAAAGGCGTAACGGTGATCAAAATGATTTTTAAAAGCTGATAAGAGCTGATCTGGGAGAACTAGTGGCGGGTTTGATGGATGGTGGTGTGAAGCGTCCGTATTTGGGAGCGAACGACCCGAGGACCGAGAAGATCATCGGGGTGTTTTACGAGGTTTATAACGAGCTGGGATTCGGGTTTCTGGAGTCGGTGTATCGCGAGGCTATGCGGATTGCGCTGATGGAGGCTGGATTTCTTGTTGCTTGTGAAGTTCCTGTTCCGGTTCGTTTTCGAGGGCAGCTTGTTGGAGTGTTTCGGGCCGATCTGGTTGTGGATGAGGCTGTGATCCTTGAGTTGAAGACGGCTGATTCGATCAGCAAGGCGCATGAGGCGCAGGTGCTGCATTATCTGCGGGCGTCGGAGATGGAGATTGGGCTGGTGATGAACTTTGGGCCGGAGGCAAGGTTCCGGCGGGTTGAGATGCGGGGAGATCGTAAGAAAAGAATGCTGGACGATAGCGTCGAAGAGAACTGTGGCGTGGGAAGATAACCGTATGGGAATGAGAATTGGTTATGGGTTTGACTCACATGCGTTCAAGGCGGGTGTGCCGCTGGTGATTGGCGGGCTTGCGATTGAGCATCCGGAGGGGCTGGCTGGCCACTCGGATGGGGACGTGCTGCTTCATGCGATTACGGATGCCTTGCTGGGGGCGGTTTCGGCAGGGGATATCGGAACGTTCTTTCCGCCTAGCGATCCTCGGTGGAAGGGCGCGGATTCGAGCGTGTTTCTGAAGACGGCGCTGGAAGAGGTGGCTACGGCCGGGTACAAGATCGTGAATATCGACTCGGTGCTGGTGATGGCGAAGCCGAAGATTGTGCCGATTGCGGGCGAGCTGCGGGAGCGTGTGGCGGAGCTGCTGGGCGTGAAGCCGGGCGAGGTCGGGATCAAGGCGAAGACTCCGGAGGGGCTGAACCAGGACCATGTTGCAGTGGCGCATGTGACGGTGTTGCTGGAGAGCGTGGTGCTGGGCGATGCTCCGGCGCGGATGGTGGCTACGGCTGATGTTGAGGACGAGATTGACTCGGTGGTGAAGGGGTTGGTGGGTGGGGCGAGGGATGTATCGGCGCTGGGACGGAAGCTTCCGGCGTTCGATACGGATGATCTGACGTAGCTTTTGAGGACTTGGGGAGGGTGCGATGAAGAAGAAGCTGGATGCGCCGTCGGAGGGGACTGGGTCGAAGGGGTCTGGGTTGCGTGATATGGCTTCGTACTGCGGGCTTGTTGCGGTCTGGTTGTTTGCTACGACCTTTTGTCTTCAGAACGTTATGATTCCGTCGGCTTCGATGGCGAGCACGCTGCTGGTGGGCGATCATGTGATCGTCGATCGGGCGCGCTCGTTGCCGGAAGCGGGGTGGGCTAGCTTTTTGCCGCATCGTGAGATTCAGCGGGGCGATGTGATTGTGTTTTATAAGCCGCCGGTGGAAGAGAATGGCGAACACATGTATCTGGTGAAGCGAGTGGTTGGGGTTCCGGGGGATCGGATTCGACTGAACCGTGGCGTTGTGACTTTGAACGGGGTGGCTCAGGATGAGCCTTATGCGGCGAAGCCTACGGATAAGAACTACGATGCGTATCGGGATGAGTTTCCTTCAGTGACGCCTTCGGAGTTCGATGGGGTGACGGCGGAGTGGACGCTGGATCTGCCGGAGCATGTTGAGAATGGAGAGTTGGTGGTGCCGGCGGGGAGCTACTTTGTGATGGGAGACAACCGCACGAATAGCGTGGATGGTCGCTACTGGGGATTTGTTCCGCGGGCGAACATTGCGGGAAGACCCCTGTTTGTATATTGGTCGTTTCCTACGCCGAACGATCAGATGTATAAGACGAAGTTTTCGGAGCAGACGAGCTTTGCGTTGTATGAGGCGATGCACTTCTTCGATAAGACGCGGTGGAGCAGGACGTTTCATGGGGTGAAGTGATTCTGTATTGCTTATGTAATTTATATCGTTACAAATGATTTTTTGAGGACTTGGTGCTATGAAGATCAGGCTTGGGCTGGTGTGTTTGTTGTTGATGGCTGTAGCGGGGAGGGCGCAGACGGCTGCGAATAATGCCCAGGCGGAGTATGTTCGGACGCACTATACGAAGGCCGAGTACAGGATTCCGATGCGGGACGGCGTGAAGCTGTATGTGGCGGTGTATTCGCCGGTGGCGGGGATGTTTGCGGACAAGGGGCCGTATCCGTTTCTGATGACGCGGACGCCTTATGCTTGTTCTCCGTATGGCGCGGACAAGATGCCTCCGCGGCTGGGGGTGAGCAAGGAGCTGCTGGAGAGCGGGTACATCTTTGTTTGCGGGGACGTTCGGGGGCGGTACCAGAGCGAAGGGGAGTTTGTGGAGATGACTCCGCATATCGATGTGAAGAAGTCGCCGAAGGACGTGGACGATGCGAGCGATATGTACGACACGGTGGAGTTTCTGCTGAAGAATGTTACGAACAACAACGGCAAGGTGGGGATTACGGGGATCAGCTATCCGGGGTTCTATACGTCGGCCAGTATTGCGGATTCGCATCCGGCGATCAAGGCGGCGAGCCCGCAGGCTCCTATGACGGACTTGTTTATGGGGGATGATTCTTATCATGGCGGTGCATTTATGCTGTCGGCTAACTATGGATTCTATGTGAACTTTTTGCCGCAGAAGACACCGGTTTTGCCGGAGAAGAAGAAGCCGTTCGACTTCGGTACTCCTGACAGTTACAAATTTTATTTGCAGGCCGGGCCTACGAAGAATCTGGATGATGCGTTCAAGGGAACGAACTTTTTGTTTCATGACCAGTTGGTGCATACGACGTATGACGACTACTGGAAGAAGAGGAATCTTGCGCCGCACATGAAGAATGTTCGCGCGGCGGTGATGGTGGTGGGCGGGTGGTTCGATGCGGAGGATTTGTCGGGGCCATTCAAGACGTTTCATGCGATTGATGCGCTAAATCCGGGGGCAGTGAATACGCTGGTGGTGGGGCCGTGGACGCATGGAGGGTGGTCGGGCGGGGATGGCGACAGGCTGGGGGATGTTCGGTTTGGATCGAAGACGGGCGAGTTCTTTCGGTCGGAGATCCAGTTTCCGTTTTTTGAGAAGTATCTGAAGGGGAAGGATGGGAGCTTGCTGCCTAAGGCTTATGTCTTTGAGACGGGGAGTAATGTGTGGAAGAAGTATGATGCGTGGCCTCCGCGGGCGGCGGTGGCGAAGACGCTTTATTTTCGCGCTGGGGGTGGGTTGAGCTTTGATGCTCCGGCGGAGAAGACGGGCATGGATGAGTATGTGAGCGATCCGGCGCATCCGGTGCCGTTTGTGAATTATGTAACCGATACGGTTCCACAACGGTATATGGATGACGATCAGCGGTTCGCGGCGCAGAGGCCGGATGTGCTGGTGTATGAGACGGAGCCTCTGACGGAGGACGTGACGATTGCCGGGCCGGTGCGGCCGAAGCTGAAGGTGAGTTCTTCGGGGACGGACTCGGACTTTGTGGTGAAGCTGATTGATGTGTATCCGGATAACTTTCCGAGTCCGGCTACGGAGGATGTGGGGAAGCGCCTGGTGGGCGCGCCTCCGGTGGTGATGGGCGGATATGAGCAGTTGGTGCGAGGAGAGCCGATGCGGGCGAAGTTTCGCAATAGCTGGGAGAAGCCGGAGCCGTTGACGCCGGGGAAGATGACAGAGGTGAATGCGGAGATGCCGGATGTGAACCATACGTTCGTGAAGGGCCACAGAATCATGGTGCAGGTGCAGAGCACGTGGTTTCCGCTGGTGGACCGGAATCCGCAGACATTTGTGGATATACCTTCGGCTAAGCCGGAACAGTTTGTGAAGGCTACGGAGAGGGTGTTTCGGAGTACGGGTGCGGCTAGCGGGGTGGAGGTGCTGGTGGTGCCTTCGCGTTAGGCATGTGTCCTGCCGGACGGGCCCGCTACGCGCGGGGCGGTCACTTCGTGACGTGTGTACCGGTTTGGGTAGGGTTGGATGTATGGGGCCTCGCTTTGCTCGGCGTTTTGCTGCTTATGCCTTGGCGAAGGGGTGTTCTAACGAGGGGCTTTGTGGGGTGAACATTTTGCCTCCGTCTTCGGTTACGTGCCAGTCGTCTTCGAGGCGGACGCCGAATTCGCCGGGGATGTAGATGCCGGGTTCATCGGAGAAGCACATGCCGGGGGCTAGTGGGAGGGTGTTTCCCTGAACAAGGTAGGGCCATTCGTGCATGTCCATGCCGATGCCGTGGCCGAGGCGGTGGCTGAAGAATTTGTAACCGGGGCCGTAGCCTGCGTCGGTGATGACCTTGCGGGCGGCGGCGTCGATGGCCTGACATTGGACGCCGGGGTGAGCGGCGGCGAGGGCGGCGGACTGGGCTTTGTGTACGATGTCGAAGACTTTGCGGGCTTTGTCGAGCTTGGGGCTGGTGGCGTCGCCGAGGACGAAGGTGCGGGACATGTCGGACTGGTAGCCTTCGACGAAGCAGCCGTCGTCGATGAGGATGATTTCGCCTTCGCGGATGACCTGCGGCTGGAGGGAGCCGTGGGGGAGGGCGGAGTACTCGGCTACCTGGCAACTGGCTTCGCCGGTGACGCCGCAGCGGGCGTAGGCGAGGTCGATGAGGTTGGTGAACTGGCGGTTGGTCATGCCGGGCTGGGCGGATTTGTAAGCGGCCTCGTAGACCGAGAGGGTGATCTCGTTGGCTAACTGCATGTTGGCCAGCTCGGCGGGGCTTTTGGGGCCTCGGCAGCCCATAGTGATGGGGATGGCGCTGGTGGTGGTGAGGGTTGGGCCGGCGTGAGCGATGCCATCGGCGAAGACGTACTGGGTCCGCTCTTCTACGCCGATTTTTCCGGTGGAGATGCCGTTTTCCTTGAGGGCGCGGGCGAGGAGTTTGTAGGGGTCTTCGTTCTCGTTCCAGGTGTAGATGCGGGTGGAGGAGGCGGAGGGCAGGGTGGCGGGTTTGGCGTCGATGCGTTCGCGGACGCGGCCTTCTTCGAAGACGGGGCAGACGATGAAGGGGGCGCCTTTGGCGGGGAGGGTCCAGGCGAAGAGGCGTTCGGACTGGCCCCAGCGGAGACCGGTGAAGTAGGTGAGAGAGGTTCCGGTGGTGATGACGAGGGCGTCGATGTGGTGCTGGTGCATGAGAGTGCGGGCGCGGTCGAGACGCTGCTCGCGTTCGGCGAGGGTGATGGGGGTGGACTCGGAGGCTCGGTTGGTGAGGGCGGCTATGGCAGGCGGGAGATCGGCGGGCTGCGTGGTTTGGGAGCGGCGGGACTGGGCGGTCAGGGCGGCTGGCGCTACGGCTGCGGCGGCGGAGGTGAGGAGGAAGCGGCGGCGTGTGGTCATGAGTGGAATGATTTTAGCGGATGATGGATGGGATTTTTCAGTTTCGCATTGCGTTGGAAGTCTCTGCGTGTTGAGATAGGTGCTACCAGATTTCAAATTGATGAATGGCTTGGGTTAGGGATGTTCTGTCTGGCGTGAATTTCCTGAAGGTGTTGAGGCAGTTTGAAAGCAGATTCTTCCCCCTTCGACTACGCTCAGGGTGCGGAATGACAAAACAAAAGGCTCTGGTTGGCGAAGGGTGAAGGGATGAGATTGGTTTTTGGAGTGGCGCTGGTTCTTGCAGGTGTGGCCGGGATGCAGGCGCAGCAGGCGGGCACGCCAGCGATAGTGCAGCCGGGCGCGCCGGGGCAGGCCACGAAGACGCTGCCTGCGGGGACTACGGGGAAGATTGCTCTGAAGCCTGCGAAGGCGGACATCGACTTTATGCAGGGCATGGTGATGCATCATGGGCAGGCGGTGGAGATGACCGCGCTGATCGAGGCGCGGACGCAGAACCCGGAGGTGAGAGCGCTGGGGAAGAAGATCAGCGTTTCGCAGACGGACGAGATGGGATATATGAAGCGGTGGCTTACGGCCCGGGGGCAAGCTCCGGAGATGCCGGGGATGGGCGGCATGGCCGGGATGGATATGGCGGGGATGGACCATAGCCACATGGATATGTCGATGCCGATGATGCCGGGGATGTTGACGCCTGCACAGATGGACGCGCTGCGGAAGTCGAGCGGGGCGGAGTTTGACCGGCTGTTTCTGACGGGGATGATTCAGCACCACACGGGCGCGCTGGTGATGGTGAAGGAGTTGTTTGATACGCCGGGTGCGGGGCAGGACAGCGAGCTGTTCGACTTTGCTACGGACGTGGATAACACGCAGAAGGCCGAGATTCGGATTATGCAGGGAATGCTTAAGGAGAGACAGTGATGGCGGGACGCGGTTTGTGGAAGATGGCTGGGGTTGCACTTTTGACGGCTTTGCCGGTGTTGGCTGTGGCGCAGGCAGGTGGGGCGGCGGCCCCGTCGAATCCGCGGGCTGGATCGGATGATCCGCGTGTGGGGCTGAAGGCGGGATTGTATGATGCGGGCGAGGCACAGGCTGGGTTGGAGCGGCTGGTGTCGCTGCCGAAGCCGCCCTCGTTTAATCCGCCGCCGACTCCTCCGGCGAGCGCGGAGGGCGCGGCTGCGGCTCCGGCTGGGCTGGGGTATGCAAACTCGGACATGGCGTTCGAGGGCAACCGCCTGTTTGTGGGGAACTATTACGGAGTGAATTTTTATGACATCTCTTCGCCGGAGAAGATTGGTCTGCTGACGTCGCTGGTTTGTCCGGGCGGGCAGGGCGATGTGTCGGTGTATGGGCATCTGCTGTTTATGTCGGTAGAGGCGGCGAACGGGCGGATGGATTGCGGAGTGCAGGGCGTGCCTCCTCCGGCGGGCTACCAGGCTCCGCCGCCGCTGACGGCTGCGGACAGGGCCGCGGGCAAGCGAGTGCCTCCGCCTCCGGCCAGCCCGGACCGGTTCCGTGGGGTGCGGATCTTCGACATCAGCGACCTGAAGAACCCGAAGCAGGTGGGTGCGGTGCAGTCGTGCAGAGGGTCGCATACGCATACGCTGGTGGTCGATCCGAAGGACAAGGACAATGTGTACCTGTACATCTCGGGTACGTCGTTTGTGCGGCAGGCGGAGGAGCTGGCGGGATGCTCGGGCGGCGATCCTAAGGACGATCCGAATACGTCGCTGTTCAGCATTGATGTGGTGAAGGTGCCGCTGGCGCATCCGGAGCAGGCGAAGATTGTGTCGAGCCCGAGGGTGTTTGCCGATGACAAGACGGGCAATGTAAACGGCCTGTGGAACGGCGGCAATCATGGCGAGGGAACGCAGACGACCTCGCGGACGAATGAGTGCCACGATATTACGGTGTACTCGTCGCTGGGACTGGCGGCGGGGGCCTGCTCGGGCAACGGGATTCTGCTGGATATCAAGGACCCGGTGCATCCGGTGCGTATCGATGCGGTGAACGATCCGAACTATGCGTTCTGGCACTCGGCTACGTTCAATAACGATGGCACGAGGGTGTTGTATACGGACGAGTGGGGCGGCGGCGTGCAGCCGAGGTGCAGAGAGACGGATCCGATGAACTGGGGCGCGGACGCGATCTTCAACCTCAATGGCAGGAAGCTGACGCTGGCGGGATACTACAAGATGCCGGCGGCTCAGTCGGAGAATGAGAACTGCGTGGCGCACAACGGATCGCTGATTCCAGTTCCGGGACGCGATATCGAGGTGCAGGCGTGGTATCAGGGCGGCGTGTCGATTGTGGACTTTACGGACCCGGCGCATCCGGTGGAGATTGGCTACTTCGACCGCGGGCCGATTGACGGCACGAAGAAGGTGACGGGCGGGTACTGGTCGGCGTATTGGTACAACGGCTATATCTACGGCTCGGAGATTGCCCGGGGCGTGGATGTGTTCAAGCTGGTGCCGAGCAAGTATCTTACGCAGAACGAGATTGATGCGGCTCGGGCGGTGCAGGTGGATTTGAAGAACGTGCAGAACCAGCAGAAGACTGTCTGGCCTTCGAGCCTGGTGGTGGCGAAGGCTTACGTGGACCAGTTGCAGCGAGGCGATTCGCTGGATGCAAAGCGGATTGCGGATTTGAACGATGCGATTGCGAACGCCGAGAGGTCGAACGAGAGCAAGAAGGACGTGGCCAAACTGAAGAAGCTGGCGTCGGGACTGGAGAAGGATGCCGGTTCGGCTAAGAGCCCGGCGGACGCGAAGAGGATGCGCGATCTGGCAGGGATTCTGAAGAAGCCTGCTCCTGTGAATGTTGCTATGGCGAAGCTCTAAGAGTTCGTGGAGCTTTTTGGGAACCGGTCCTCTTTCGGGGGCCGGTTTTCTTTTGCATTGGGGAATGGTTTGCTCTGTGAAATAGAATTAAATGCATGGCGATGATTACGACGGTGCAGCAGCATATCTTGCAGCAGCAGCAGGCTGCTTTGAAGGCTACGGGACGCGAGGCGTCGGGGACGTTTAGCTGGCTGTTGAGCGGGATTACGCTGGCCACGAAGATGGTGGAGGCGAAGATTCGCTCGGCTGGGCTGGGCGATGTGTATGGCGCGTTCGGCGCGGAGAATGTGCAGGGCGAACAGCAACAGAAGCTGGATGTGTATGCGAATCAGGCTCTGTTGCACTGCCTGGGGCTGCGGGACAGCGTGGCTGCGCTGGTGAGCGAAGAGGACGAAGAGCCGGTTACGTTCAACCGGGATGCGGAGACGGGGAAGTACATTATTGTGTTCGATCCGCTGGATGGGTCTTCGAACATTGATGTGAATGTGAATGTGGGGACGATCTTCAGCGTTCTGCGGAGGATGCCGGTGGAGATCGGCACGCTGGAGGAGTCGATTTTGCAGCCGGGGTTCCGGCAGGTGGCGGCGGGGTATGTGGTGTATGGGCCGTCGACGGTGCTGGTGTATACGACGGGGAACGGGGTGTTCGGATTTACGCTGGACCCGGCGATTGGGGCGTTTGTGTTGAGCAACGACCGGATGACGATGCCGGAGCAGGGAAGCTACTACTCGGTGAACGAGGCGAATGCGGCGGGGTGGCCGGAGGAGTATCGCGAGTATGTGGCGATGCTGCGTGAGGGTGGGCTGGGGAAGGAGTACAGCTCGCGGTATATCGGGAGCCTGGTGGCAGACTTTCATCGGACGCTGCTGAAGGGCGGAGTGTTTTTGTATCCGCCGACGCTGAAGCAGCCGAAGGGGAAGCTGCGGCTGTTGTATGAGGCGAATCCGCTGGCGTTTATCGCGGAGCAGGCGGGTGGAATGGCGACGAATGGAACGAAGAGGATTCTGGAGATCAAGCCGGAGGGGATCCATGAGCGGACGTCGTTCTGCGTGGGAAGCAAGCGGGAGATGGAGGCTCTGATGGCGGTGGTGGGGAAGTGAGCGAGTTTGAGGCAGTGGTGACGGACATCCGCGAAGAAAGGCGGGTGGAGGGACGACAGCGGTGGCAGATGTCGCTGGACCGCACGGAGTTTGGCGCGGGGGCGGTGGGCGAGCTGGAGGCGGTGGCGAGGAGCGGGGCTCGGCTGGTGGTTCCGGTGCTGGCTACGGTTGTGGTGGATGGCGAGGTTTGGCACGTGGTGGAGAAGCCGTTGATGACGGGGACGGCGGTGACGGGACGCGTGGAGTGATTTGGCAGAGCATTTCGGCTTTGAGTTGAAGGGGTGTTGCTGATACACTTGGTGATGTTGATCGGTAAGTGTTGCGCCCGCTGAAACGGTGTGCGATGCGCGATTGGTGGGGGGCTGTAGCTCAGTTGGGAGAGCGCCTCGTTCGCAACGAGGAGGTCAGCGGTTCGATCCCGCTCAGCTCCACCATAGAAAACAAATCCTTAGATAGAAGATCCGGGGCCAAGAAGAGCCTGAAACAGCATGGAGCATACGCTGTTTCTTCGGTTCTTATGCTGTGTCTTCATGATTCATGAGGATAAGGGACGCCACTACTTTTGCTCTTACTTATCGCTTTCATCCCCTACAGTCATGCATCTCTGCGGTTCCTATCTGGGAATTTGGGATACGAGTTCGCTCACCCGCGAAAGAAACAGCTTCAAGATGGGAGAAGGGTTCGCCTTGCGATAGCCGACCGATAGATCGATTTTTGGGCCCACACCTTCAAGAGGTCTGGTTACGACAGAAGCCGGAAGAAATGTCTTTGCGTAGAGGGGAAGAAGAGCAACGCCGCCGGTGGACGGGATGAGAGACATGACGCCGCCAAGATTATCGACCTCGTGGCTGGGCCTGATTTCAATGCCGCTGTCATGAAGAAACTTGTCGATTGCTCGACGTAGGGCTGGTTGCTTTCCGGAGATGCTGAGAGCTGTTCCAGAGATGCTGATGAAGGTCTCTCCTACTAGATCCTCAAGCCTGATTGCACTCCGCGTGGCGAGCGGATGATTCGAAGGCAGGAAGACCTCAAAAGATTCTTCGACAAGGGTTCGAAAGTCGAGCTCACTGCTGCCATCTTCCCTGCGAAGAAAGGCTATATCAATTCCTCCATGCAGGAGAGCGGTGGCGAGTTGAGGAGAGTTCTGCGTTGAGATCACTACGTGGATGTTTGGTAATTCGTCGCGGAGAAGTTTCAGGGCTCCGGGAAGCCATGTGTTGTCGTGGCCAATCATGAAGCCCAAGGCGAAAGAGGGTTTCGTCGGGAAGGCGATCTGCCGGGCGGATTGCACTGCTGCCTCTGCCTGAGAGAGCATGACTCGGGCGTGGTCCAGAAAGACTCGGCCTGCGGGCGTCAACTCGACGCCCTTCGCTCCTCTTACAAAGAGAGGCGTTCCCACTTCATCTTCAAGATCGCGGATCTGGCGACTTAAGGATGGCTGAGTTGTATGCAGCTTTTCTTCTGCTGCAAGCTTGAGGCTTCGTGCTTCGGCAACAGCGACGAAGTAACGAAGATGCCTGAGTTCCATGTGTCACCTCTGCCCGGAAAGCATACCCCCTCAGCCTACAAAGCAATTTTACAGAGGAGATTTCGAGGCTATGTTCAGAGAAACTGTTCCTTCGACAGCGGAGATATCGCCGGAGCGTGGAGCCAGTATGACTCTGCTTGTTCCTAAACCTCTCTTCGCTTTGTTGAAGAACATCATTCGTCTGTAGAAAGGTGGAGACTTATGTCTCAGTCATTGAAGGGAAAAGTTGCGCTGGTAACGGGTGGATCGCGTGGGATTGGCGCAGCAATCGCAAAACGGCTGGCCGCAGATGGAGCCAGCGTCGCTATCACGTATGCAAGGGATGCTAACTCAGCCTCTGTTGTGATTAAGACGATTGAGGATGCGGGCGGAAGAGCAGTTGCGATCCAGGCGGACGCGGCTTCGCCCGAAGCGGTCCGGGCTTCGGTCGAGAATGTGGTAGCTGCGCTGGGGAAGCTGGATGTTCTTGTGAACAATGCAGGCACAGCCATTCCAAAGCCATTTCTAGAGGCAACGCTGGAAGAGATGGACCAGATCATCAATCTGAACATCCGCGGAATGTTTGTCACGACGCAGGCGGCCTTGAAGCACATGAATGATAACGGCCGGATCATCATGATCGGTTCGTGTGTTGGGGAACGCAACCTGACGCCGGGGCTGGCGGCCTATGCGGCGACCAAGGGCGCTGTGAAGATGTTTGCCCAGAGCTTGTCCAGAGAGGTTGGGGATCGAGGCATCACGGTTAACAACGTACAGCCGGGGCCGATCGATACGGACCTCAATCCTGCTGGCGGCGATTGGGCAGCTCCTCAAAAGGCGGTTACAGCGCTTAACCGTTACGGGCGTGTCGATGAGGTTGCCGCGCTGGTCGCATTTATCGCCAGTCCGGAATCTGCGTACATCACCGGGGCGAATCTGACTGTGGATGGCGGGACGAACGCCTGAGCAGTACGGCCTCCTCGGCTATGGAGCTGAGGAGGCTGTCTCCTTGTTTTCATTCGTTGCTCAAAAGAAAAGAAGGATGAAACTTCAAGAATAAGATTGGTCTTGTGATGGGCACATCTGGCTGGATGGGATCGTGTGGAGTGGAGCTACCTGTAGGCCGCGTAGTAATACGAGACCGGTCCTGCCAGGCGTCTTTCATAGTGTTCGTGCGGCATGTGTACTGATTCTGAGCTGCCTAACATGAGGACTCCGCCTGGCTGTAAGACCTTGCGGATAGATGAAAAGATTGCATCCTTCGTCTTCCGATCGAAGTAGATCAGCACGTTTCTACACAGCACCAGATCGAAGAGACCAAGCTCCGTCATATCTCCGCGCAGGTCGAACGGTTCAAAGCGGACCATCTCACGAATGCTTTTCTTCACCCTCCAGTCTGGGCCATCGCGGACGAAGTGGCGAGCCAGCGCATGAGCCGGGAGACCGCGGCTGATCTCGAACTGGATGTATCGGCCGCTTCTGGCCCTGTTCAGCATCTTTGTCGAGATGTCCGTTCCGAGAATCTCTACCTCCGAAGACGGAATGTTCATATCCTGAAGCATCATTGCCAGGCTGTATGCTTCCTGTCCGGACGAAGAGGCCGCAGACCATATTCGAAGCTTGCGCCTGAAGCGCCTTTGTTCGAGGATGGCTGGAATAATCTGGCTACGCAGAGCCTCGAACACCGTATTGTCTCTGAAGAAGAGCGTCTCGTTGGTCGTCATTGCATCGACGATCTCCTGGATCAGATGCGAGCCTTTTTCCGCGCGCAGATGACGGCAGAGATCATCGAGCGTCTCCAGATTTAACTGCTGCACGAGAGGAAGCAACCTTGACTCCAGCAGGTAATGCTTATCTCCATCGAGGACAATGCCGGAGTTCTCATAAATGTACTGCTGCATGTATGTGTAGCTCTGCGGGGAGATTTTAGCCTCTACCGCGGGATGACGACGCTCTGCACGGACGCTGGTGTTGGTCATCTTCAAAGGGCCGTCTGCACTTGTCTCAAGATGCACGGGACAATCTCGTCCAGCCCCAGAACTGCATCTGCAAGTCCTGCGTTGGCAACGGCTCCGGGCATTCCCCATACCACGCTGGACTCGGCATCCTGAGCGATGATGCGGGCTCCGTTCTGCTTCAGCATGTCGCATCCGTTCAATCCGTCCTTGCCCATGCCGGTAAGAACTACGGCGATCACATCGCCTCCATAGACCTCGAAGATAGAGCGGAAGAGCACATCGACCGATGGCCGGCAGGAGTTCACCGGAGCATCCTGGTTCAGGGCGATGGTGACTCCCTGTGGCTTGCGAACGGTGGTCATGTGATAGTTTCCGGGAGCGACGAGAGCCATTCCTGGAGCGGCGATCATCCCTTCGGTCGCTTCACGGACTTTGATCCTGCACTGTCCGTCGAGCCTTTCTGCAAGGAGCCGGGTAAAGAGCGGCGGCATGTGTTGAACGATGTAGATCGGTAGAGGGAAGTTCTCAGGGAATTGCGGCATCACCTGCGCGAGCGCCGTGGGGCCGCCGGTTGAGACTCCGATCACTACAGCCCTGATATGGATGCGCCGTAGACTTCTTGGCGGAGCAACGGATGGCCTGATTGGCTGGCTGGCAGTCTGCCGGAAGCGTCTGCGCAGGGCTATGCTTTTTATCTTGGGAAGAAGCTCATCGCGCAGACTGGCAAGTGTGTCGTCGAGCTTGCCATCGTTCGATGACTTGGCTACATAATCGCTTGCTCCCAGCATCAGCGCGTTGATTGTAGCTGCGGCTCCGCGGTTGGTCAGCGTGCTGAACATGATGACTCTGATATGAGAGAAGCGCGGACGCATCTGGCGGAGTGTTTCGATGCCATCCATCAGGGGCATCTCCACATCCATAGTGACGACATCCGGCGCGACCTTCTCCATCATTTCAAGAGCTGCGATTCCATTTCTGGCCTCACCGACGACTTCCAACTCCTCGTCCGTACCAATCATCCTGGTGATGAGGCGGCGAATCACGAGAGAGTCATCGACGACCAGAACCCGGATTTTATTTGCCCGAGACGCCATCGTCCCGGAGCCCGTCGTTGAATTCATAGAATTCGTCGAACTGGTAAAGCTATCGATCACGTTCTTCCTCTCTACCCCTGCGGCAGTATGCCCATCAGCCGAAGCTTCCCTATCACCATATCGGCCGTAAACGGCTTCATCAGATACTCGTTGGCCCCCGCGCTCAACGCTTGCGTCACTCTCTTCATCGCTCTCCCTGGATGGAATCGTGATGCTGCATCATGCCTTGCTGCAAGGCTCTAATGACAGGCTCGCCGCAAGACGCACTGCGTATTCAGCACAAGCATCAGGCGGTCATCGAAACGATAGACGCCCTCGATCATCTCTTTCCGCTCCTGCGGCATATTGTCGGGCGTGGGCTCATACGATCCGACCGGAACATCCAGCACATCGCCAATGCTATCGACCGACAGGCTCACCACTCCATCCTCTGAACGGATGACGATATTCATCTCCTGCTGATCCTCTGGGAGCGGGCCTATGCCCAGACTTCTTCTTGCATTGATGGCAGTTACAATCTGGCCGCGCAGGTTGATCAGCCCCTGGATGACCGAGGGTGCAAGCGGAACCTCGGTCATCTCCTGATAGCGAATGACCTCTTGTACCTTGACGACCTCGATCCCAAGGAACAGGTCTCCTACGTGGAATGTTGCGTACTGCTTTGTCGTGTTCTCGCTCTGCATGGATGCCGGCTCATAGTGGTTCATCGGGAGACTCCTACGGCGGAAGACCCATGCAATGTTCTGATGGAGGCGTCTCCGGCCAGATCTTTCATCGTCTGCAACAAGGCGTCACGATCGCCTCTGGGAATCCAGGCATCGAATCCATAGGAGCCCAGTCCTTGTGGAGGCACCGCGGCCATCAGCACCTTATCGAGCAGCGCTACCACTGGAATCGATGCGGCTCCGCTCTTTTCACGAACCGCAGCGATCAGAGTCTGTGACTCCTTGCCGAAGGGATTGAGTCCCGTGGCGATTACTTCGGCCGTCTGCTGGAGAAGAAATGCCTGCGCCTCCGGCCAGGTCGCAGCCTCGTAGACGCGGTAGCCGGTTATTTCGAGATAGCTGCGCAGGAGCTCACGTACAGTCGATGAGGGGTCCACGATCAGCACGCGTGCGGCATCCACCTTCGGAGTATCGGGATTCAGCAGCCAGTCATCGCCACAGATCTTCACGATCGTGTGCAGGTCGATCAGATCGGTTACCTTGCCTCCGATTACGGCAGAGCCGAGAAGCCCTCGCGCAGCGCCAGAGACTTTGACGGCAACAGTGTCCTCGATGATGTCTTCGATGTGATCGACAACGAGACCGATGCTTCTTTGGCCATAGGCGAAGACAATGACGTACAGATCCTCCTGTTCGAAGCTTGTGTCTTTTCGCGTGCTGTCGAGCACGCTGGCCAGTGATATCAGAGGGAGGATGTTGTCGCGATAATGAATCACCGGAGCGCCGGAGGCGTATTCCATACGATTACGATCGAACTTTTCAAGACGCGCCACGGTGGAGAGTGGAACAGCCACGCGTTGGAATCGTCCTGCGCGAAACAGGAGAAAGCGCTGCTGTGCGGCGGCCTGAGGCGCTGCGGGCTTCTCTTTTCTTCCTGCGGATTGCCTTGCTTGTGGAACGATTCCAGCCAGCCGTGCTAATCCGGATACATCCAGGATGAGAGCGATCTTTCCATCGCCCATGATGGTCGCTCCCATGTAACAGCTCAGTCCGCGTAGCTGCTTGCCCAGAGGCTTCACCACGATCTCCTGCGTATCGCAGATGTCGTCGACGACGAGCCCAAGCTGCCGGTCTTCTGCCTGAAGCAAAACGATATTCACTACGTTATGGCTGTTGGGGGTAGTCCGGCCAAAGACCTGGCTCAGATAGATGAGCGGAAGCAGCTTGCCGCGATGATGATAGACGGCGGTTCCATGAACCGACTCGATCCTCTTGATCTGCTCCGGCCCCTCCAGTCGCACCAGCTCCAACAGGCTCGTCTGCGAGATGACGAATCTTTGCTCCCTCTTTCCATCCTGCCCGTTCAACGTAACGACCAGACCGGGAATAATCGCCAGCGTCAGCGGAATCTTGATGCGAACGGTGGTGCCATGTACCGGCTGATTGAAGACATCGACCGATCCGCCGATCCGTTCGATGTTGGTGCGAACCACGTCCATGCCAACGCCGCGACCGGAGATGCTCGTAATCTTCTCCGCGGTAGAAAATCCGGGATGGAAGATTAGCTGAATGGCTTCGGCGTCGCTCATGCTTGCAGCTTCTTCGGGGCGCAGCAGACGCTTCTCGATCGCCTTCCTACGGATCTTGTCCGCATTGATGCCGGCGCCATCGTCCGACATCATGATGTTCACGTGTCCACCCTCGTGATAGGCACGCAGGGAGATCTTCCCCTGAGGGCTCTTGCCTTTATGGATTCTTACATCCGGAAGCTCGATGCCGTGATCGCAGGAGTTGCGGACGATGTGGGTCAACGGGTCTTTGATGGCCTCGATCACGGTCTTGTCCAGCTCCGTACCGGCGCCCTCCATCTCGACCATGATCTTCTTTCCGCACTCGGAGGCGATGTCGCGGACTACGCGCGGCAGCTTGTTCCACACCACGCCGATGGGCTGCATCCGCGTCTTCATGACGCCTTCCTGAAGCTCGCTGGTAATCAGGTTCAGGCGCTGGGTTGTGCCGTTGATCGCCGAATTGAGGACTGCCGTGTCCTGCAGCAACTGGTTCCGCGCAAGCACCAGTTCTCCCACCAGGTTCATCAGCTTGTCGAGCAGAGCTACATCCACGCGGATGGTCGAATCCGAGGCGAGGCTGGTTTTGGACTCGGATTCTCCAGTCGAAACTGCAACTCCTTCGTCTGAATCTTCCGAGGAGGCTGCCTGCGCCGAGTACGATAACACCTCCGGCTCAACCATCTTTGCCGCATCAGTCTGGAGTGTTGGGGCCGGTGTCTGGATGGGTTCCCTACTGTAGGCATCTTCCAGTTTTTTACGCAGCGGCTGGTAGATGTCTGCACCTTCCGTACCCGTGTTCTCGATTGAACGCAGGATCTTCCTTACGGCGTCCACTGTTTCAAGGACGAGGGAGATCAGCTCCGGCGTTACCTCTCTCTGCTTCTCCCGCGCCTGGCTCAGAAGATTTTCAGCGATATGGCTGATGGAGCCGAGGATGGAGAAATCAAAGAACCCGCACGTCCCCTTGATGGTGTGGATCGTGCGAAAGATGCTCGCGATCAGCTTCTCGTCGCGTGGATTTCGCTCCAGCTCAACGATCTCCAGATCCAGAGTCTCCAGGTTCTCGTTGCTTTCGATCAGGAAATCTTTTACGTCTTCGTCCAAGACCATGACGACCTGCCCCTCTCGTTACACGCCTTCTCTTGCAGAACAGCACGTCCTTCCATGCCTAAAGCGGACGCGGTGATGTTCGGAATCTCTCCAGATGCAGACAGGAACGCACTCTATCGAGCTGACGGATAAATCCTTTAGAGAGCTCTCCTGTGAGCCGTGAATGGCTGGAGATAACGGCACCGAGAGGTTTGCGGTTTTGGAGACGGCGTCGACCACCTTGCCCACCGAAGCGTCAAAGTCCGCTGCGAGCTCGGCCAGTTTCTTGTCGTAGGTGTTCTTGTTCTCTTCGATATAGATGGAGATTGCGAGGTCCATGTCCAGCATGATGGCCTGGGTGACGGCACGTATCATTTTGTTTGCCTTCTGCTGTCCCTCTTCCGGCGAGATTCCATTGCTATAGCTGTACCGGGTGATCGCGGCAAAGATGAAGTTCATGGTGAAGGTATAGCCGCCGATGTACCAACTGGGCTCAAGACCGATGCGGCTGTGCGTCAGGCCGATCTTGCGTACCGAGGCCACGTAACTCTCGTCGAAGCGGCCGGAGAAGAGGTTACGCCAGTGGCGTCCCTGGGCCTCGCGGGCGTGCGCCATGACCGCTTTGATACGCTCCGGCTCGGTTCCAAACATTCTGATCAGCTCAGGCCAGCGCCCCACATGGGCATAAAAGCTCTCGAGCGCCTGAGGCAGCACCTCTTCAATGACAGGGAGAACCTCCTGCAGGGCAGAACGGGTTTCCTCGTTGACTGCAAGGAAATCAAGACGGTTTTGAATCGCCAGATTCGTCGACATCTAAAGCCTCACGCGAAATGAAATTGGCCATATTTTGCGGAGGATCGATGCTTCATCCATGCGCCCGAATACGTGCCACACAGACGATATCGTCAGGTTGAAAAAAAACCTTACGGGGTGGGGGTGGTAGATTTTTTTCTGTTTCGTCGTCCAAAGGGAGGTTTGGTACGTCTTTGTTGGATATCGACGCTATTTTGAGTGGTTGCATCGTGGTTTTGTGTGGGTGGAATGTGGCTGATTGGCGGCTGGGAAGGGTGGACTGACGGAAAATGTAGCGAACCTTAAGAAAACGTGAAATGATGAAGAACTCAAAATGAGAATTGATTCCCAAATTCATAGGAGAGACGTGTGAAAGCTGATCGGCGGCAGATTCTTAAGAGTGGTGTAGCTATTTTGGGCGCAGGTGCGCTGAACGCGCAGGAGTTATTTGGACAGGCCCGTCCAGCGGCGAAGGCGGCGGCGCATTCGGCGTCGAACTGTGCCTGTGAGACGGCGGCGGACGGATCGCCTCTGGATACGGGAACCAGCGAGATTGCTCCGGTTGTGGAGCGTTACCAGGTGGAACTGGCGGACCTGAACCGTATCTTCCTGCCGGGTTCGGCGCTGCATCAGTCCAAGGTCGAGGCGTTTTATACCGGCCAGTTGCATCTGCTGGAGACGATCAACTTTGACGCTCTCAGCCGGTCGGGCAAGGTGGATTACCTGTTGCTGCGCGCCAGGCTGTTGCAGGAGCAGAAGCAGTTGGCCGAGGATGCCAAGCAGGATGCCGAGGTTGCGGCGATTCTGCCGTGGCAGCAGGACGTATTCGGGCTGGAAGAGGCCCGGCGGCGTATGGATACGCTGGATGCGAAGAAGGCCGCGGCCACGCTGTCGGCGCTGACGACGAAGCTTGTTGCGGCCAAGCCGCCTGCCGGAGCGAACCCTGCGGTGCTGGGTCGGTCGGCTTCGCGGGTGCAGGAACTGCGGGGAGTTTTGCAGGAGTGGAACACGTTTTATGCGCTGTACGATCCGAGCTACGCGTTCTGGGTCTCTGAGGAGCTGAAGCGCACGGACGCGGCCCTGGGCAAGTATGCCGAGGCGCTGTTTGCCGCTTCGGGAGCGCCGGGGACTCTGGAGCCGGTTCCGAGCCTGCGTGGCGTTCCGGGCGGCGCAGCGGCTGGCGGCCGTGGCGGGCCGGGTGGCCGGGGCGGTGCGGCGGCTGGACGTGGCGCGGCTGGCGGTCGTGGACGGGCGCGCAGCAATGCTCCGCTGGGCAGCGAGGAGGAGATTGCCGGTATCGGACCGGTGGGCAGCGAGGCGCTGACGGCAGAGCTGCGCCAAGCATGGATTCCTTATACGCCGGAGGAGCTGATTGTGCTGGCGAACAAGGAGTTCGACTGGTGCGATAAGGAGATGCTGAAGGCAACGGCGGAGATGGGCTTTGGCACGGACTGGAAGGCCGCGCTTGAAAAGGCGAAGAACGACTATGTTGAGCCGGGCAAGATGATCTACTGGGTCCGCGACAATGCTCGGGACGCCGTTGCCTTTATGGAGGCCCATGAGGTGCTGACGATCCCGGCAGGGGTGAAGCAGGACTGGTGGGAACAGGCGATGACTCCGCAGCAGCAGTTGGTCAACCCGTTCTTTACGGGGGGCGCTACGATCCAGGTCTCTTCGCCGGCCAGCAGCATGACGTATGAGGAGAAGCTGGCCAGCCAGCGCGCCAACAACATCTACGAGGGCTATGCCACGGTGTTCCACGAGCTGGTTCCGGGGCACCACATGCAGGGCTACATGAGCGCCCGCTACCGCACGTACCGCCGCGGCTTTGCCAGCGCTGGGCCGTTCTGGAGCGAGGGCATGGCATTCTACTGGGAGATGCTGATGTGGGACCTGGGATGGTTCCGCACGCCGGAGCAGCGCGTGGGTGCGTTGTTCTGGAGGAAGGAGCGTTGCGCGCGCATCATCTTCTCGGTGAACTTCAACCTGAAGAAGATGACGGCCCTGGAGTGCGTGAAGTTCCTGATGGATCGCGTGGGGCATGACCGTCCCAGCGCCGAGGGCGAGGTGCGCCGTTCATTCAACGGATCGTACTCGCCGATCTACCAGTGCGCTTATATGCTGGGCGCGTTGCAGTTCTATGCGCTGCACAAGGAACTTGTGGGAGGGGGCAAGATGTCGAATCGCCAGTTCCACGATGCGTTCTATCGCGAGGGCAATATGCCAATCGAGATGGTGCGCGCCGCGATCTCGGAGGTTCCGCTCACCCGGGATTACCAGAGCAAGTGGAAGTTCTACGGCAACCTTAGCTAATTGACGGAGAGCGCCCGCTGGTCTGCCCCTAAGTATGGACTTGGGGGTTGGTCGGCGGGCGCGATTCGCAGTAGTCTGAGTCCTAGAGTCTTGGATTCTTAGAGTCTGGGAGTCGTAGAGGAAGATAACGAATGTTGCGTGAGGACGGCGTCAGGATCATCCGCAGCAGGACGCCGGAGTCGGCGGCCATGTCGGCAAATGTGAAACGGGCGATGGCGATGACCGCCAGACTGAACCGGTTGACGTTTGAGGATGCGGATGAGGTTCGAGCCTTGTTCAGCGAACTTATCGGTAAAAAAGTAGACGAGAGCTTTTTGCTGATTCCGCCGTTCTATACGGCGGGTGGGGACGAGATCCGCGTGGGGCGGAATGTTTTCGTGAATCAGAACTGCACGTTCTATGACCTTGGCGGCCTGGACATTGCGGACGATGTGATGATCGGGCCGAACGTGAGCCTCATCACGACGGGCCATTCCCTTGAACCTTCCGAACGCCGCTCCGTCACAATCGGAAGGCCGATTGTGATTGAGAGAAATGTATGGATTGCAGCGGGCGCAACGGTCATTGGCGGGGTGACTGTTGGGGAGAATTCGGTGGTAGCTGCGGGAGCGGTCGTCACGAAGGATGTTCCGCCGAATACTCTGGTTGGAGGAAATCCGGCGCGGGTGATTCGTTCGATTGGCGATGAGGGAAGAAGCATCGATCCGGGAGAGTGAGCGGAAGTTCAAACCGCGATACTGTTGACGGTTAGAATGAGAAGACGCATGAGCCGGACTTATCTGAGGTCCGGCGTTTTTGCATGGCACGGCAGAGGAGGAGAGATATGGCGCCGCAGGTTAGCTTCGATGGGTTGAGGGTGCTTTCGCTGGAGTCGCGGAGAGCGGTGGAGGTGGAGAAGCTGATCCGGACGTATGGCGGGGAGCCGTTTGTTGCGCCGTCGATGCGCGAGGTGCCGCTGGAGTCGAATACGGTGGCTCTGGAGTTTGCCGGGCGACTGTTGCAGGGGGAGTTCGATCTGGTGGTGTTTTTTACCGGGGTGGGGCTGCGGGCGTTGTTGCAGATTGTGGAGACGAAGTATGAGCGGGAGGCGTTTCTGGAGGCCTTGCGGAAGGTGAAGATTGCGGCGCGTGGGCCGAAGCCTTTGGCGGTGATGCGCGAGGTTAACTTGCAGGCGGAGGTGACGGCTCCGGAGCCGAATACGTGGCGGGAGTTGCTCGCTGCGCTGGATGAGAAGTTCGGCGGAGAACTGCGCGGGTTGCGGGTGGCGGTGCAGGAGTATGGGGCTTCGAATGTAGAGTTTCTGGAGGCCCTGAAGCAGAGGGGCGCGGTGGTGACGCAGGTTCCGGTGTACCAATGGGCTCTGCCGGAGGACGTTGGGCCGCTGCGGGAGAGCGTGCAGAGGATTGCGAGTGGGAAGGTGGATGTTCTGCTGCTGATGACGGCGGTGCAGGTGGTCCATCTGTTCCAGATTGCGCGGGAGCTGGGGCGCGAGGATGAGCTGCGGGCAGGGTTGGCTGCGATTGTGGTGGTGTCGATTGGGCCGACGACGACGGAGGAGCTGGGGAGGTATGGGTTGAAGCCGGACTTTGAGCCCTCGCACCCGAAGATGGGGTTCATCGTGAATGAGGCGGCCCAACATGCGGACAGGCTGTTGAAGGAGAAGACTGCGGCCCGGTCGCTTTGAGGTAGCTGCGGCTTTGGCCGCGATAGGTTGGTGGGATTTTTCTTCTGAAGAGGGTGGGTGATTCTCCTGCTGGATGCGGGCTTATTCCTGTGCGCCTTTTTGCCGATAAGGGTTCCAACGCGAACCGGTTCTCGGGGGATTCAAGGGATTGGGGCGGTTGCCGATAGAGCTTAGAAGCAGCATATCCATGGAGCACGGCAAGGGAGGACGGCAAGTGAAGGCATTGATTGTGGACGATTCGGCGATGATGCGGAAGGTGGTCGAGAGGGCTTTGCGGCAGGCGGGCGTGAACCTGACGGAGGTGGCGCAGGCGAACAATGGCGCGGAGGCGTTGGAGATATTGCGTGAGGCTGCTAGCAGCCAGAACGGGATTGACTTGATCTTCAGCGACATCAATATGCCGGTGATGGATGGGCTGGAGTTTGTGGAGAAGCGGAAGGAAGAGGGGCTTGCGCCGGGGGCTCCCGTGGTGATGATTACGACGGAGGGAAGCTCGCCGCTGGTGATGCGTGCGCTGGCCGCGGGGGCGAAGGGATATATCTGCAAGCCGTTTACGACGGATCAGGTGAAGGCCTGTGTGATGCCGCTTTTGAGTGCGGCTTCGATGGCGTGAGATCTGGTCTTGAATCGAAATTGGGAAGGGGGAGATAGAGCATGGCGACTGCGGTGCATGGAAAGCTGGATGGCGTCACGATGGCGATGGTGACGGATACGGGGTATCTGGACCAGGCCGTGGAAGAGGTGTTCGGGATGATGCTAGGCGTCTCGGTGGAGAGCGTGGGGCGGGAGGAGACGGGGCTTGAGGACGAGACTACGATGATGACCGCTATGGTGGGATTAGCCGGTGCGGTGAGTGGAACGTGCGCGGTGCTGGTGCGTGAGGCGGGGGCGATCCGGATGGCCGGCGGCATGTCGGGGATGGATCTGGATGCAGTGGACGATACGGTGCTGGATGGGTTGGGTGAGATCAGCAATATGCTGGCGGGTGCGTGGAAGGCCAAGATTCCGGAGCTGAATGTTGCGTGTATGCTCTCGGTGCCTACGGTGGTGACGGGGACGCAGTATGTGGTTCACCGCAAGGCTCCGGCATTTTTGAGCGAGCGGAGCTATCGGATGGAGGAGCATTTTTTTACCGTGCGGGTGTATGGGGTGATCCAGTAGGGAGTATCGACAATTTGTTTTGAAAGGGTGGGGTTTCAGCTCTGTCGAAGAGTGTTCTGAAAGATCGGTATTGCCTCTTGCGGCATTCCCTCGGCGACTAAAGTCGCGTTGATTGCGTGAGATTTACGGCGGGACTGAAGCCCCGCCCTTTCAAAACAGCAGTATCCGCGCATTTTTGTCGTGGGTTTATTGGACGGTGGTGTCGAAGACGCCTGTTTCTACTATGTTGTTGTGCTTCATCTGGACGAAGATTCGGTAGCGGCCGGACGAGGGGAAACCGTAGGGGAACTCGACGATGTTTGAGAGCGGCTGCTGGCTCATGCTCATCTTCATGTTGGGGTCTTTGCTCATGTCCATATTGGGGTCCATGCTCATGCCGGGCGAGGATTGTGCGTTGCCTGTGTCCTGATTGGCGAGCATGAGGGAGACCATGTCGGCGGAGCCCTCGGGGTGGGTGTGGGCGAAGACGGTGCCGTCGGTTTTGACGAAGGCGGCGTGTCCGGCCATGCCGAGGTAGGGCTGCATGGCGGTGGCGGGCTTGCCGGTGGGGTCGAGCAGGCGGAAACGGAAGCTGTAGGCGGTGTTTGCGGTGATGGATGCGGGACGGTCCCAGTGCATGGTGTAGCCGTCGGGGAGCTTATAGGTGTTGCCTAGTTCTTCGGCGCTGACGGGTGGGGGGAGCGCGGACGCGTCTTCGGGGCTGAGTGGGCCGCCGGTCATGGTGGCGGGGATGGTGAGTTTGGCTACGAGAGTCTCGGGGAAGCCGTTGGCGTGGACTACGTCGGCGTAGAGGGAGTAGTCGCCGGGGGGCATGGCGGGGAGCGCGATTTGGAAGTGGTTGTCGATGAGGGCGGGGTGGAGATGGAAGGCCGCGTCCATCTGGGGCCAGCGGATGGCGTAGAGATGCATGAGGTGGCCGTGGTCGGGGACGAAGTCGTCGCTGGAGCGCGGGGTTGGATGGCGGTGCCAGTCGTCTTCTTTTTCGGTCTGGGAGAGGACGTTGAGCTGGAGCTGGTTGCCGTTGAGGACGGGTTCCATGGTGAGGGGACGGAAGACGTTGAGGGAGTAACCGGCGGCTTCGACGTTCCACCATCTGGCTGCGGCGAGCACGATGATACCCATGAAGAGGAGGCTGGCCGCGGTGGCGTAGAGGGCGCGGCGGCGGCGGGCGGGAGAGGGCATGTCTCCGGGGGCCAGGCGAGCCTCGCGGACGGAGGCGGCGACGATGCCGGCCATGCTGAGGACGAGGAAGAGGCCGAGCAGACCGAGGGTGAGTCCTGTGCCGCGCTGCATCCTGAGGGTTGCGAGAGCGACGGCGGCGACGGGAACGGAGACGGTCTGGCTGCCGGAGGGGCCGGTGATCTGAAAGCGAACCTGCCAGGAGCCGGAGCGCATGAGCCAGAGGCTGCCGGTGTAGAAGGCCGGGTCGGCGGCTGAGACCTTCATAGGATCGGAGGTGGGTGGGTGTTTCGAGGCTTCGCCGGTGAGGGGGAGGGGCGTGATCTGGATTCCATCGATGGGTGCGCCGATGGAGCGGGCTTCGATGGCGGCGACGCCGGGGATGACGGTTGGCATCCGGATGGTGACGAAGAGCTTGTAGGGACCGGCGGAGACCTGCTCGAAGACGTCTTTGCTGCCTACATGGGCTTGGGCGGGACGCGGGGCTACGGCGAGGACGAGAAGCAGGAGGAGAAGACAGCGGGAGAGGGGCTTCATCGCTGCACGCTCCGCATCCAGCGGCCGAAGTTCAGGCCGAGCCAGGTTCCGATGGAGCCGTAGATGGAGGCTTGAAGGAGGCCGAGGAAGAGGGGAAGTCCGTGGTCGGGCTGGAAGAAGATGCGGAGGCGATCGACGCCGTTGGGGCGCGAGTTGTAGTCGAAGTACATGGTTCCGAAGAAGCGGTTCTGGGAGGCTTTGGAGAGGAGGAAGCTGGCGAAGGGCCACTCGACGGCTACGAGGACGGTGATAAAGAGAAAGCCGGAGACGAGGGCGATCTTCCAGGGCTTCCAGGTCTTTGTGTGTTGCCAGAGAAGGTCGAGGGCGATGGCCGGGACGAAGATGAGGACGGGGAATTTGGCCGGGACCATGTGGGTGACGGGATAGTAGACGGGGCCGAGTTTGGGCTGGGCGGGGAAGAGCGGGAGGATGAGGATTTCGCCGATGGCGAAGAGGGTGTAGACGGCTGCGGCGGAGGTGGCGGCCCAGCGGTGGCGCGAGGACTGCGAGAGAACGGCGAAGACGATGGGCAGGGCGATGCTGAGGGCGATGTAGGAGCTGACGGAGTGAAGCTGGACGTCCCAGGTGTACTCGATGAGGAAGAACATCTGGCCGGCTGTGATGAGTCCGCCGATGTAGAGGAAGAGGAGCTGGAGGGCTTTAAAGGACGCGCTGGAGGAGTCAGTTGCGGCGCGGTTCATGGCGGCGAGGATGAGGAAGAGGACGCCGACTCCGACGGCACGCATACCGAGGATGAGGAGGGTGTGGGGCGGGCTGACGATTTTGACGTCGAGGCCGTAGGCGTTGTGCCACCAGTTGTCGAACGGGGCAGAGGTGAGCATGGCGATGCCTCCCCAGGCGGCGATGAAGGCTCCGAGGGGGGCGCGGAAGCCGAGGACATTGACGGAGGCGGTTTTTAATTTTGCAGAAGAGTTGAAGGTAGTTGCGAGGATGAGATAGCCGCAGATGATGGCGGCGATGACTCCGCAGGCGTAGATGGCCATGTGGGCGGGCGTCCAGAAGGTGTCGCGGCCGATGGAGCGGTGCCAGGAGACGTCCCATGCGCCTCCGATGGAGGCGGAGGTGACGGCGAGTGCGCCGAGCCAGATGTACCAGGGGGTGGCTGAGGTCTCTGCCGAAGCAGAGGAGTGGGCGGGAAAGGTGGTGGCGGCCATGCGTTCTCCCAGGGGGCTTTCTGCTGCGATTTTATCTTGCGAGAGATGAGGGGAGTTGGAGGTGTGTGTGGGGGGCGAGGTTTTCTGCGATGTTGAGAACTGTTGCTTGTTTGCCGGATGTATTTTGCAAAAATCTTATCGGCCGGTGATTTTTGCGATAAAGTGAAATAACTATTTTCTAAAAAAATAATTTTTGCTGTAAGTGTGCGTGCGATCCGGTTGGGATTCAGGCGGATTTGTATTTTCTGTGGAGCCTTCGGCTGGCATGGGCACTTGCGGGTTGTAGCTCATTTTGAACCTCATTTGAATGTAAGGAGTGCTAGTTCGACGATGATCTCCAGGCGCGATTTTCTGATGCGGGTAGGGCAGGCGGGTGGTTATAGCGCGGCGTTTGCGGCGGTGCAGTCGCTGGGGCTGATGCCGATGAAGGGCGCGCAGGCAGAGCCGATTGCGGCGGCGGCGGGTTCGGGCAAGGGCGTGAAGGTGGTGGTGCTCGGCGGCGGCATTGGAGGGCTGGTCTCAGCCTATGAACTGAAGAAGCTGGGCTACGAGGTGACGCTGCTGGAGGCTCGCGAGAGGCCGGGCGGACGCAACTGGACGGGTCGCAATGGGACGAAGGTCGAGTTTACCGATGGGACGGTGCAGACGATCCAGTGGGAAGAGGGGAACTACCAGAACCTTGGGCCGGGGCGGTTGCCGAGCACGCACTGGACGATGCTGGGATATTGCCGTGAGCTGAATGTTCCGCTGGAGGTGGAGGTGAATACCTCGCGGTCTACGCTGTTGCAGAGCGATACGGCGAACGGTGGGAAGACGGTTCCGCAGCGGAAGGCGATCAACGATACGAGGGGGCATGTGTCGGAGCTGCTCTCGAAGTGTATTGCGCAGGGGGCGCTGGACTCGGAGTTGACGAAGGAAGATCGCGAGCGGATGACGTCGTTCCTGAAGGTCTATGGGCCTCTGAACGCGCAGGGCGCTTATGTGGGGTCGGACCGCGCCGGATACAAGACGCCGCCGGGAGCGGGGACGCAGGTTCCGGTGCCGGAGGTTCCGCTGGATATGCGGACGCTGCTGGATGAGGACTTCTGGTCGTCCCTGTTTGCGGAAGAGACGTGGGACTGGCAGGCGACGATGATGCAGCCGGTGGGTGGGATGGACCGGATTCCGTATGCGTTTGCCAAGGCGCTGGGGCCGATTGTGAAGTTCAACGCGCCGGTGACGGAGATTCGCAAGACGGCGAAGGGCATGCGCGTGGCGTACAAGCAGGCCGGTGCAGAGAAGCAGATTGAGGCGGACTACTGCGTGATTGCGATTCCGTTCTCGATCCTGAAGAAGATTCCGAACGATCTCTCGGAGCCGTTCAAGAAGGTGATCGATGAGAGCCAGCAGGCCTCGGCGTACAAGATTGCGTGGGAGAGCAGGCGGTTCTGGGAGCAGGATTACAACATTTATGGCGGGCTGTCGTATGTGAAGCAGGGGCCGAGCCCGATCTGGTATCCGTCGGCGCGGCTGATGCACCCGACGGGCGTGGTGGTTTCGGGTTATACGGATGAGCAGAGCGGGAACTTCGCCGCGCTGACGTTGGAGCAGAAGTTTGCGGCGTCGCGTGGGTCGATTGAGAAGCTGCATCCGGGGCATGGGAAGGAGCTGAAGAATCCTGTGTTCTGCGGGTGGAAGCGGATTCCGTGGAATGAGGGCTCGTGGATTCGCGGCTACGGCGGGACGAGCGGGTATGATGTGGTCATTCAGCCGGATGGGCCGTTTGTTCTGGCAGGCGACTGGGTGAGCCATGTGGTGGCGTGGCAGGAGGGCGCAGCGTTGAGCGCTCGCCGCGCCGTTGGATTGATTGCGGACAAGGTGAAGATGGCGAAGTTGACGACGACCTCTTCAGAGACTGTGGCGAGTTAGAGGGATTGGAGCGAGAGATGAAGAGCAGAAGCTTGATGATGACGGCGGCGTTGCTTGCGGCTTCGTGTGTGGCGCAGGCCCAGACGGTGGTGAAGCATCTGCAGCCGAATGAGTCGTCTCCGATTGCGAACGGCGTTTGGGCGGGGGACACGCTGTATCTGAGCGGACAGCTTGCTTCGCCGGTGACTCCGGCCGATCCGGCGAAGGGGACCGCGGCGGTGTATGGCGATACGAAGGCGCAGTCGCTGAGCGCGTTGAAAAAGATTCAGGCTTTGCTGAAGGAGCAGGGTCTGGATATGAAGGACGTGGTGAAGATGACGGTGTTCCTTGCGGGCGATCCGGCGAAGGACAACAAGCTGGATTTTGCGGGATTGCAGGCGTCTTATACGCAGTTCTTCGGGACGAAGGACCAGCCGAACAAGCCAGCGAGAAGCGCAGTGCAGGTGGCGGCGCTGGCCGCTCCGTGGGCGCTGGTTGAGATTGAAGTGATTGCGGTGAAGAGCAAGTAGAGGGGAGGGCGTTGGTGGGACGCCCTTCTGCCGTTTATCGGACGTCTATGGCGTGGCCGCTATTCGCCCGCGCCCGCGTGCCTATCCTAACGTTGTGTCCGTATGATAGAAAAAGGCTTTCGCGCTGGATCGGCTCTCCTGGATCTTGTCTGGTGACGATAAAGAACAACTGTGACCTGGATGGTCGATTTGAGGAGATTTAAGAATGGCTGAAGCAACTTGCGATATTGGTTTGATCGGTCTGGCGGTGATGGGCCAGAACCTGGTCCTGAATATGAACGACCACGGATACAAGGTAGCGGTGTTCAACCGTACTGTGTCGAAGGTGGATGATTTTCTGAACGATGAGGCGAAGGGGACCGAGATTGCTGGAACGCACTCGGCCGCGGAGCTGTGCGCGTCTCTGAAGCTGCCCCGGCGCGTGATGCTGATGGTGAAGGCGGGCGAAGTGGTCGATCAGACGATTGATTATCTGCTGCCGCACCTGGAGAAGGGCGACATCATCATCGACGGCGGCAACTCGCTGTTTACCGATACGAACCGGCGCACGAAGGAGCTGGCGGAGAAGGGGATTCTGTTTATCGGCACGGGCGTTTCGGGTGGCGAAGAGGGCGCGCGGTTCGGTCCTTCGATCATGCCTGGCGGAAATCCCGCTGCGTGGCCGCATGTGAAGGACATCTTCCAGGCGATCTCGGCGAAGGTCGAGGACGGCACTCCGTGCTGCGACTGGGTGGGCGAGGACGGCGCCGGCCACTATGTGAAGATGGTGCACAACGGAATCGAATACGGCGACATCCAGTTGATCTGCGAGGCGTACCAGCTTCTGAAGGACGGGCTGGGACTGACGGCGGATGAGTTTGCCGAGGTGTTTACCGAGTGGAACAAGGGCGAGCTGGACAGCTACCTGATCGAGATTACGGCGACGATCTTTGGCAAGAAGGACGAAGATGGCCAGCCGGTGGTCGACAAGATTCTGGACACGGCGGGGCAGAAGGGAACGGGCAAGTGGACGGCGATCTCGGCTCTCGACCTGGGAATGCCGGTGACGCTGATCGGCGAGAGCGTGTTTGCACGCTGCCTGTCGGCGTTGAAGGACGAGCGCGTGGCCGCGGCGAAGGTGCTGGAAGGGCCGAAGAAGGTGCTGACGATCTCGGAGAAGAAGCAGTTCATCGAGGACGTGCGGCGGGCGCTTTACTGCTCGAAGATGGTGAGCTACGCGCAGGGATACATGCTGCTGCGCGCGGTGGAGAAGGAACAGAACTGGAACCTGAATATGGGCGGCATCGCGCTGATGTGGCGCGGCGGCTGCATCATCCGCAGCATCTTCCTGGGAGACATCAAGGCTGCGTTCGATAAGGACGCCAAGCTGCAGAACCTGCTGATGGATGAGTTCTTCTCGAACGTGCTGAACAAGTATCAGATGTCGTGGCGGAAGTGCATTATCCATGCGATCGAGATCGGGGTTCCGATGCCTGCGTTCTCTACGGCGCTGGCGTTCTATGACGGCTACCGGACGGAGCGGCTTCCGGCGAACCTGCTTCAGGCGCAGCGGGACTTCTTCGGCGCTCATACCTATGAGCGGATCGATAAGCCGCGTGGAGAGTTCTTCCACACGAACTGGACGGGACGCGGCGGAAGGGTTTCTTCTTCGACCTATAACGCTTAGTTTTGGAATAGAAATAAAAAGGCCACGGAGGTTTCCGTGGCCTTTTTTTGCGACAGAATTCTGATCCGGCTCGCTGGGGGCCGGGGAGGGATGCTTGCGGGTGGTTAACGCAGGTGCTGCCAGGCGTCGTAGGTGAAGACGCCGAGGATGCCGGCGGTTGCGACGGCGGTCGCGGCACCGAAGACTCGGACGAAGGGTGAGAGCTGACCTACCTTGCGGACGATCTCGGCTTGCTGACGCTGTTCGTTGGATTCGGTGTTGTTGAGGAAGAGCTGGTCTTCCTCGTAGCGGGTGAGCTGCCCTTGGTAGGCGAGCAGCCCCAGAAAGCAGGCGGCCAGTGCAGCCCAGATGATGAGGAGAACAGGGATGGCACTCATATACAGGTTCCTCCTCCCCTTTGCAGGGGTGTGATCCTGGCGGAAGGTGCGACGCTCCGACTGTCTCAACTCCCGTCGGGGCGAAATGATACGCCTCAAGGACAGGAATGGAACAGTTTTTTCTGGAGGCTAGTGGGTCGGAGACATGCGGATGGCGAGGACGAGGATCGCGATGATGGCGATGAAGACGAGACTGAGCAGGGCAAGGAGGAACCAAGCGGCTCTTTTTTCAGCCTGAGGCGAGGGCTTGGTGATGCCCATGGTGCGGAAGAAGGCGTTGGTGATGAGCAGGAGATACTTCATATATTGTGTGGTTTAGCGGGACTTCACCATAATAGCCTGTCTGGTGAATCTGCGGGTTCGGGCGTGCATCTATTGTTATTGAGGCTTGCTGGAGTTGGGGCAGGCGCGTACACTTAAGTTTGGGATTTTCAAGGAGATTTAGTTATGTCCACTGCAACGGTCACACCCTCTGTTACCCCTGAAGTCGTTACGGGAGCGCCTGTTTCGACCCAACCTGTGACGCTGACGCCGTCTGCGATTGCGAAGGTGAAGGAGATTATGGCCTCGCAGAATCCGGTTCCGGCTGGTCTGCGGATCGGCGTGGTGGGTGGCGGATGTTCCGGCTTCCAGTACTCGATGTCGTTCGAGAACCAGAGCGGCATGATGGATAAAGTCTATAAGTTCGAGGATCTAAAGGTGTTTGTCGACGCTACCTCGGCCATGTACCTGCAGAATTGCACGGTGGATTATGTGGAGACTCTGGAAGCTGCGGGCTTCAAGTTCGAGAATGCCGCGGTGAAGAGCACCTGCGGTTGCGGTTCCAGCTTCAGCGTCTAAATTCTTAGAAAATGTTTGGATGACGATCCCGGGCTTCGGCCCGGGATTTTTGCGTTTTGTGGGGCGTTTTTTGAAGGGGGTTGAGGGGAAGCCGGGTTTTCGTGTGCGGTTTTTTGCTGGTGGCGTGTGGTTTTTAGTGGGCGTGAATGTGGTGCCTCGTGTGGTGTTTTTGGTGGACGAAAAATACGCCAGATTTTTTGTGTTTTTCTTGTGATTTTTTACTTGGGGTTTCTTTTTCGAAGGTGTATGTTTCTTTTACGCAATGTTTCGTTGTTGTTTTGGAGGATTATGCTTTATAACCGCATTGCTGTTCTTCGGTCGGAGCGTTCTTTGACTCGGCAGGCTTTGGCCCGGGAGGTTGGGGTGAATCCGCAGACGATCGGGTTTCTGGAGCGGGGGGATTACACGCCTTCGCTGGAGCTGGCTTTCCGGATCAGCCGGTTCTTCAAGCTGCCGGTGGAGGCTGTGTTTTCGCCGGAGCCGTTTCGACCTTTGAGTGAGCAGGTGTACGAGATGCAGCGGCGGGAGGCTTGACGATGTTGAAGCGTGTGCTGCGCTGGGGGATGCTGTGGCTGGTATGGGGTCTGATGAAGGCTCAGGAGCGTCGCTGGCGGAGATGGACGGTGGGGATGTTTTATGTGGTTTTTCTGATGGGGTTTGTTGATCGTGCTGGGCTGTCACATAGATGGCATCGGGATTTTATGTCTTCGATCTCGCTAGTTGTATATCTGTTGTCCGCCGCGCTGGGGTATTGGCCGATGTTGCGGGTGGTGCGGTCGTTGAGAGATGTTGAGGAACGTTCGATTGCTATGTATGGCGTGGGTTTTAACAAGTTGATGTTGGAACAGATGCGCGCCGTTGACAAGAGCAGGGAGCCGGGTAGTAGCGAGGCGTATGACAGCGAAGATGAGTTTGCTCGTGCGGCCAGGCGTGAGTCGACGGTGAAGGCATTTGCGTTTTTGCGGCGCGCTTTGTTGTGGTTTGCGGCGGCTTACTGGGGGATGTATCTCTGGCTGCCGGATGGTGCGGTCAGGCGCGGTGTGATGGATTCGCCGATGGTGGTTACGTGGCTGGTGGTGTTTGTGATTACTTTGCCGCAGGTTGTTCTTATGTGGACGGAGCCGGATGAGGTTGGGGAGGCGAAGTTGGTGGCTACGGAGCGGGAGGCCTGATGCTGGTTTCGGATGAGAAGAGGTTGCGGTGGTGCGGGATGGATATGCGGCCGCGCTGGAGACGGCGGGTGGCTGTGGCGTTGACGTATGCAGCGTTCGTGGTGGCGGTGTGGGTGCATCCGTGGCGGACGGCTATTGTGGTGCAAGTTCTGCTTTATTCACAGATGCTGAGTGGGCTTTGGAGTGCGCTGGAGGAGGCGTATTCGATGTGGGTGCCTCGTGTGGTGACGGTCATCCTGCTAATGGTTGCGGTGTATTTTGTGTGGAATCCTCCGGCTCGATCCTTGAGCTATACGAATGTTGTGGTATTCGCGGTTTATCTGATGATCGGTTCCAGCGTCGTTGGGTGGAGGAAATTGGTTGAGCCGGGTGGCGGAGGCTGGTTGGCACAGGCTGTCGCGGAGGGTGAGGCACAGAGTTGGAGGATGCAACGGCGGCTGGCCCGGATAGGGTTTGCGGTCGGACTGGATGGGTTTGCGTGGTACGAGTATGGGATGCGTTTTAAGAAGCTGACCGAGGAGCAGAAGTTGGAGATTGAACAGATGCGCCGGATGAATCCCAGAGGCACGTGGATGCGCGAGCGGCGGATGGTTCTGTTCGACGATGAACGGATGCGGCAGGAGGATGATCGCATGAGAGCGCGCGTGCTGAAGACGATGACTGTTTTGCTGATTGTGTCGGCGCTGGGATGGTCATGGATTCAGGTCGATTCACGAATGGTTCGTTCTGAGATCGTCGTCGCGTGGGTGTGGACGATGGCGGTTCTGTCAATGACGCTGCGGCAGGCTATACCACTGTGGATGGAGGACGATCCGCGGATGTTGCCGCGTGAGTTGCAGGTGGTTGAGATGCAGGAGGCTTAGGGATGCTGGTTTCGGATGAGAAGAGGTTGCGGTGGTTGGGGTTGGATATGCGGGCTCGTTGGCGGCGGCGGGTGGCGGTGGTGTTGGTTTATCTGATCTATGTCTTGGCGATGGAGTGGATTCCGAACAATGCGGGACCGCTTTATCGATATTGGATGATGTATGGAGTGTCGGCTGTGGTGGCGTTGGCTGGGCTCTTTGGTGACAGGAGACTGGTGAAGTCGTTTGATGAGCCGCGTATTCGCAAGGGACAGTTCACGATTGTGAGCAGCCTGAATGACTGGGCCGAGTATGACTACGAGAGGGAGTTCGAGGAGCTGACGGAGGAGCAGCAGGCGGAGCTTTTGTCGCGGTATCGGGTGGGGAACTATGCGCGGCCTTACAGGCGGATGCGCGGTCCTGAGGAGCCGGATGAGCGTGAGGTGGGAGAGAGGAATTGGGCCGCTTATCGGGCGTTGCAGTTTGTTGCGCTGATGCTGGTGAATATGGCTATGCAACGCCATCTTCATGAGAGCGATGCGATGTTGAGGTCGACGTTCTTGCTGTTAGCGGTGGTGGCGTTGACTTTGCCGAAGGCGATCATTTTGTGGACGGAGGATGATCCTCGGGTGGTTGGCGGCGAGATGGAAGTGGTGAAGAGGGAGGCTTGAATGTAGGCCGGGGCGAGAACAAAGGCGATAGATCAGGTCGCTTCGTCCTTCGGACTTCGCGACCGGCCTTCGGCAGAGCGGTGCGCCGCTTTGCGGCGTTTTTTACGCCGGGCTAAAGCCCGGCTCTAATCCCAAAGGCAAGAACAGGCAACAGCAAAAGCAACTACAAACGCAGATTCTCTTCGGGAAGGACAAACTAAAAAACAGACAGCAGCAAGAACAAGGGCAACTGCAACGACAACAGCAAAGGCAACCGCAGGTCCTTCGACTGCGCCTCTCGCGGTAAGGCTGCGCGAGGCTTCGCTCAGGATGACAATGTTCAGGTAGCGCGAGGCAGGGCAACGACAACAGCTAGAGGTGGCTGGGGAGAGTTTACATTCCCACCTTAGCGACGATGAAGCCGTCGCGAAGATGGGGCACCCATTTTGTGGGCGGCTTGAGGGTTTAAAGGCAAAGGCAAAGGCAAGAACGAGGGCAAAGGCGAGATACCGGAAGTGGATTTTGGGTGGTGTGTGAAAACGGTGTTACGGAGGGGGACGGACGGAGAGATGGTACGTCTAAGATGGACGTAGCGATTTCATTTTGATTCGGTTTCGAGGTTTATGGCTGAGTTTGTTATCAAGCTGGCGGATGAGCGGGGGCGGGTGCAGGAGCAGAGCCATATTGCGGCTACGGCGGAGGAGCTGCGCGCCCGGTTTACTCAGGCTGGGTATTACGTCTACTCGGTGAAGGCCAAGAGCGCGCTGGGGTCGGGGAAGAAGAAGGTCAAGCAGGAGACGTTTCTGGTGTTCAATCAGCAGTTTCTTACGCTGATTAAAGCTGGGTTGCCGATTCTGGGGTCGCTGGAGCTGCTGGCTAAGAGGCAGAAAGATCCGTATTTTCGGGCGGAGCTGGAGGACGTGGCGGCGAGGGTGAAGACGGGGGAGTCGTTTTCGCAGGCGTTCGAGGCGCAGGGTGGGTATCCGGTGGTGTATACGACTACGCTGCTGGCGGGTGAGCGGTCGGGAAATCTGGAAGAGGTTTTGCAGCGGTTTCTGGACTTTCAGCGGGTGTCGCTTACGTTTCGGAAGAAGCTGAAGGCTAGTTTGATTTATCCGGCTTTGCTGATTGTGATGGTGATTGGGTTGTTCATCTTTTTGATCTCGTTTGTGGTGCCTCGGTTTGCCCAGTTGTATGAGCAGATGGGGACGAAGCTGCCGGCGATGACGATGTTTCTGCTGGATTTGGGGCATAAGGCGCAGAGCTATGGTCTGTATGCTCTGGTGGTTGTGGGCGCGCTGGGGTTTCTGGGGTATCGGTGGGCGAAGACGGAGGCGGGGGCTACGCTGATCGATAAGATCAGGATTCGGCTGCCGGTGTTTGGGTCGGTGTGGCTGAAGTACCAGGTGGGATTGTTTTCAAGGACGCTGTCTACGCTGCTGACGGGCGGGTTGCCGCTGGTGCCGTCGCTGGATACGGCGGCGAGGTCGATTGGGTCGAAGCAGGTGAGTCTGGCGGTCTATCGGTCGGTGGAGACGGTGCGGGAAGGCAAGGGGCTTTCGCCTAGTTTGCAGGCTACGAAGGTGTTTCCTGATTTGGCGATTGAGATGATCGAGGTGGGTGAGTCTACGGGTGCGCTGCCGCAGATGTTGAATTCGGTTGCGGAGTTTTTTGAAGAGGATGTGCAAACGAATCTTACGGCGGCTATGAGCTTGATTGAGCCAGTGATTCTGGTGGTGATGGGCGTGGTGGTGGTTACGATTTTGATTGCGCTGTATCTGCCGATCTTTAGTCTTGGCGCGGTGCCTGCCGGTCAATAAAAGATTGTGTCCTGCCGGACGGGCCCGCTGTGCGCCCACTTCGTGGGGGTATGTCGCTTCGCGTGGGGCCTCCCGTTGGTCGGCGGGGATGAGATTGTGCCGAGCAACGCGAGGCCCCATGCTGGTGATCCTGCCCAGACCGGTACACGCGTCACGAAGTGACCTTTCGCCGCGCAGGAGCCCGTCCGGCAGGACGTATTTTTTAATCTTTTACAGGGTCAGGGCGCGTTTGGCGGCTAAGGAGAGCATGAGGCGGGAGAAGCCGCTGAAGATCATGCTGATGCCTACGAGCGTTCCGATGACCCAGACAGTGCTTGCTGGCCACGAACGCCAGATCATGACGGCGAGGATGAGGGTGACGATGCCGTCGATGAGAAGCCAGTTGGCTCCGTGGCGGGGGCGGAGCTGGAAGGAGAGGATGGTTTCGACGACGCCCTCGAAGAAGAGATAGATGGCGAGGATCAGCGTGAGGGCGATGAGAGCGGCCAGCGGATGGAGGATGAGGTAGACGCCGGTGAAGAGGTAGACGGCTCCGACGAGGAGCTCCCAGAGGACGCCGCCGGTGGTGTGGGTTTTGAAGGCGAAGACGAAGTGGGTGATGGCGCTGAAGATCATCGACCAGCCGAAGATGAGGGTGACGGCGAGGCCGGAGATGGGTGGGATGAGGATGGCGAAGAGTCCGGCGAGGATGAGAAGGACGCTGAGAGCGATGGACCAGCCGGTGGACTTGGGCGTGAAGGCGGAGAGGGTGTCGGGGGTGGTGCTCATGGGAGGCAATCCTTGGCTAAAGAGATTTCACTGCTTGCCGTTATTGGGCGAAGGATAGCATAGGTTGGAATGGGGGTTCGGTGATCTGGGAACGTCTCGGGGGGGACGTTGGGCAATGTTACAGGATTGTGACTATGGTTTCGTGACCATGGTAAGATTTGTGTTGTGGGGAGGGTTGCTATGAAGACGATTCCGGCGGGAAAGTTCAAGGCTACTTGTCTGGCGATTATGGATGAGGTTCAGGCGAAGCGGGAGCCTGTGTTGGTGACGAAGAACGGGAAGCCGGTGGCGAAGCTGGTGCCAGTGGAGATGGAGGCGGCTGACTCTTTCTTTGGATTCTACAGGGGGAAGCTGGATATTGTGGGCGATGTGATTTCGCCGATTTATTCGGACGAAGAGTGGGAAGAGTTCTTGAATGAAGCGGCGGATGAATTGAAATGATTCTGGTGGATACGCATGTGGTGCTGTGGATTGCCCAAGTGCCCGATATGTTGTCTGAGGCAGCTAGGGACGCCATTTCTGGAGAGCGTCGAAGGGATGGGATCGGAATCTCAGACAAGAGCTTGTGGGAGCTGGCTATGCTGGTTTCACGGGGACAGGTGAGGGTAAAGACCTCGCTGCGGGAGTTTTTGCAGGAGGTGGAGCGGAACTTTATTGTGCTTCCTGTTACATCGGCTGTTGCGGAGGCTTCGGTTCAGTTCTCGGATGCTTACCCGAAAGATCCGGCGGATCGGATTATCGGGGCTACGGCTCGGGTGCATGGAGTTCGGCTGGTGACCCGGGATGAGAAGATACGGGCTTCGGGCGAGGTGCCGGTGGTTTGGTAGGTGGGATTAGACTTTTTTGTTGAGAGACTAACACTGGCCGGTGTGACGGTTGGTTGTGAGGGGAGTCTTAGGAATATATGGCAATGGCACCTTTAGCGGTACCCATCAGCGACGGGATGGATGAGTTGGAGCGCACGCAGATGATGGCTCGGCGGTATCATGCCGAGTTTGTGGATCTGAAGAACTTCAAGATCTCGCATGACCTGTTCAAGAGCGTGCCGGTGGACATGATGTTCCGGTACAACTTCGTGCCTCTGGAGCAGATGGACGGCAGGCTGGCGATTGCGGTTTCGGACCCTTCGAAGCTGATGGTTCTGGATGAGATCGCGGGGCTGCTGGGGCAGCGGATTGTGACGCGGGTGGCTACGCTGAGCCAGATCACGGAGCTGCTGAAGAAGACGGAGCAGTCGCAGCGGGTGCTGGATGAGGCTAGCGAGGGGCTGGCGTTCGATGTGCTCTCGGGCGACGAGAGCCAGGACTCGAATATCTCCATTGAGCGGCTTACGAGCGAGGACGACATCTCGCCGATTATCCGGCTGGTGGATACGACGATCTTTACGGCACTGGAGCGTCGGGCGAGCGATATCCATCTGGAGACGTTCGATGACTCGCTGCTGGTGAAGTATCGCATTGACGGTGTGTTGCAGCAGGCGATGGCCCCGATTGCGCGGGAGCATCACCAGACGATCCTTTCGCGTATCAAGGTTATGAGCGAGCTGGACATTGCGGAGCGGCGCGTGCCGCAGGATGGACGTTTCCGGGTGCGGTACAAGGGGCGGCTGATCGACTTCCGCGTTTCGATTATGCCAACGGTGCATGGCGAGAATGCTGTGTTGCGCGTGCTCGATAAAGAGTCGATGTCGGAGA
>JAATEV010000066.1 GCA_015655585.1 Terriglobales bacterium
AAGAAGCACGCGGCGGAGATCGACGGCATCATCATCACGCTGCCGAACTTCGGCGAGGAGCGCGGGCTGGCCGACGCGCTGCGTCTGGCCGATCTGCGGGTGCCGGTGCTGATCCAGGCTACGCCGGACTCGCCGGGCAAGATGTCGATTGCCTACCGGCGCGACAGCTTCTGCGGCAAGATGTCTATCTGCAACAACCTGAAGCAGTACGGGATTCCCTACTCGCTGACGCGTCTGCACACGGAGGCCCCGGACTCGATGGAGTTCAAGGCGGACCTGGAGTGGTTTGCAGCAGTGTGCCGGGTGGTACGGGGGCTGAAGAACCTGCGGATCGGGGCGATTGGAGCGCGGCCTACGGCGTTCAACACGGTTCGCTACTCGGAGAAGATGCTGGAGCGTTCCGGCATTACGGTGGAGACGCTGGATCTTAGCGAGGTGATGGGGCGCATCGGCCGCATGAACGACAACGACGATGCGGCTCAGGCCAAGCTGGCGGCGATTAAAAAATATATTCCCGTGGGCGAGACTCCCGAGGCCGCGCTGATGAAGATGGCGAAGCTGGGAGCGGTGATCGACCACTGGATGACCGCGAGCGAACTGACGATCAGCGCGGTGCAGTGCTGGACCTCCATCGAGGAGTTCCTCGGCATTGTTCCCTGCACCGTGATGAGCATGATGAGCGAGAGCCTGATCCCCTCGGCGTGTGAGGTGGACGTGCTGGGCACGTTGAGCATGTACGCTCTGACTCTGGCGAGCGAGACGCCGAGCGCGCTGCTCGACTGGAACAATAACTACGGCGACAATCCCGACAAGGCGGTCTGCTTCCACTGCTCGAACCTGCCGAAGCACTTCTTCAACGAGGTGAAGATGGACTTCCAGCAGATCATCGCGGGGACCGTGGGCAAGGACAACACCTTCGGCACTCTGGACGGCACGGTGAAGGCCGGGGCGATGAGCTTTGCCCGCTTCTCGACCGACGACTTCACCGGGCAGATCGCCGGATATGTGGGCGAGGGCGCGTTTACCAGCGATCCTCTGCATACCTTCGGCGGCGCGGGCGTGGTGGAGATTCCGAAGATGCAGGAGTTGCTGCGCTACATCTGCGAGAACGGCTTCGAGCACCACGTTGCGGCGAATTTTTCAACGACTGCCGCTCCGGTGTATGAGGCCGCCAGCAAATATCTTGGGTGGAAGATGCACTGGCACAACCGTTAGGCTTAGTTCGCCTCGCGGAGTTGCTGGTTTTTGATTAGAAGCTCGGCTACCAGGCGATGCAGGCGCTGGTTCTCGCTCTGTAGCTCCACAATCTGCTCCTTGTACTTTGCCAGCAGCGGCTGGTAGTGGATCGATTCCCTGCCCAGGATCGACTCTGGGATCGCAGATGGGGCCTCACTGGGGGCGTTGGGGACGGGGTCGAGGTGGCTCATGCCTGTGGCTCCATGGGGGCGGCGAAGGGGCGGCGGCCGCAACGCATTCCTTGTTTGAACTTCTCCTGCTCCTCCGGGGTCATGTTCTCCCAGCGCTCGCGCAGGCGATTCTTCCAGCGGTCGTGTCCGCCGTGGCGATGGAAGCCTCCGAAGAGGATCTTGCAGAGCAGAAGCAGGCCGAGCGCCTGCCAGAAGCTGAGGACATGCCAGCCGAAGATCGGCGGCATCAGCACGTTCCACAGCTCTTTGACCACAAAGCCGAGGACGACGCCGAGGAGTGCAACGCAGAAGACGATCCGGATTGCTGTAGCTGCGGGATGGTGATGACGACGCATAGGGACTCCTTACTTATGAAGCGAAATCTTTGTAGATGGACTGCAACCGTTGACGCAGATAGAGCACGGCATAGCGTTTTCGGGAGAGCAGCGTGTTGATGCCGACGCCGGTCTCGGCGGAGATGTCCTTGAAGCTCTGGCCCATGACCTCGTGGGCGAGGAAGACCTCGCGCTGCGAGGCGGGAAGCTCGCCGATGGCCTCTTCGAGGGCGTCGAGCAGGAGGCCGCGGGCGTAGGCGGCCTCGGGGCTGTCGTCGCCGGAGGGCAGCAGGTCTTCGAGGGTTCCGGCGTCCTCGTCGGCGGAGAGGGGTTCGTTGAGCGAGGCCGGGCGCTTGCGGCGGAAGACGTCGACGATGCGGTTCTGCGCCACGCGGAAGAGCCAGGCGGTGATGTGCTCGACCGGCTTCATCATCCGGTAGGCGGAGAGCAGCTCGTAGAAGACGTCCTGCAGGATGTCCTCGGCCTCGGCGGTGTCGGCGACGTAGCGCCGGATGAAGCGGCGAAGCCGGGGCTCGTCGCGCTGGACGGCCTGCGAGATCAGCCGGTCCTGCTCGGTCTCCAGAATCGCCGGGTTGGCCTGCATGGGGCTCACGTATAGATTGAGACGGCAAACCGGCCGGGATATTGCAGGAAAAATAGAAAAATGTTTTCCGGCGCGCGGATTCGGGCGAATCTTCTTGATTTATCTATAGCTTGCGGGTTATTTACATTTTGTCTTCATATTGTTGCGGTAATCTTGTTACCTCTTATGACCGCTACGAAACGTACTGCAAGAAAAAATGTCACCGAAACTGCTCCAATGGTAGAGAACCTGTTTTTCAGCCGCGATGAGTCGTGGATGCGCTTCAACGAGCGCGTGCTCGAAGAGGCGCTGGATGAATCGAATCCCCTACTGGAGCGAGTGAAGTTCCTCGCAATCACGGCGAGCAACCTGGACGAGTTTGTGGAGATCCGGGTTGCGGGCTTCCTGCAACGCATTGAAGACGGCTACAACCTTGTGCAGCCGCCGGACGAGGGCGGGCTGGCTCCGCAGGAGCGGCTGGACATGCTGATGGCTCACATGCACGAGTTCGTGCAGGAGCAGTACAGGTGCTGGAACGAAAGCCTGCTGCCCGCGCTGGAGAAGGAAAAGGTCCGGGTGCTGCGGTGGAACGAGTTGAGCGACCGGGCGCGCGAGCACGCGCTGGAGTTCTACGAGAACGAGGTGGACCCGCTGCTGACGCCGGTCACCGTGGACCCGTCGCATCCCTTTCCCCGCGTGCTGAACAAGGCGCTCTGCATTGGCCTTCTGCTGCGCAGCCGCCGCAAGAGCGCGAAGACGACGCCGGTGCTGGGCGTGGTAACGGTGCCGCGTGCGCTGCCCCGCCTGATCCCGCTGGAGAGCCAGACCGGATACTACGACTTTATCCTGCTGCACGAGCTGGTTGAGTCGCAGGTGGACCGCATGTACCGCGGCTACGAGGTGCTGTCGAAGTCCGCCTTCCGCGTGACCCGCAACAGCAACCTGTACCTGCAAGAAGAAGAGTCGCGCTCGCTGCTGGAGAGCGTCCGCACGGAGCTGCACAACCGCCGCAAGGGCGACGCGGTGCGTCTGGAGATCGAAAGCTCGGCCGAGGAGGAGATGGTCGAGCGGCTGCGGACAAACTTCGAGCTCGACCCCGTGCAGGTCTTCCGCACGAACGGGCCGGTGAACCTGTCGCGGCTGATGAACCTCTACTCCGAGGCGAAGAAGGCCGACCTGAAAGATCCGCCGTTTCTTGCGAAGGAGCTGAAGTTGAGCGCGAAGTCGTCGGACATCTTCGACGAGCTGCGCAAGCACGACGTGCTGCTGCATCATCCGTTCGACTCGTACAAGGCGGTAGAGGGCTTCATCGCACTGGGCGCGGATGACCCGGCCGTGATCTCGATGAAGCAGACGCTGTACCGCACGAGCAAGGACTCGTCGATCTTCCGGGCGCTGACGCAGGCCGGAGCGACCAAGGAAGTGACCGTGGTGGTCGAACTGATGGCGCGGTTCGACGAGGACTCGAACATCCGCTGGGCGCGCGAACTGGAGGACGCCGGAGTCGGCGTCTACCACGGCATCTACGGCTTCAAGACGCATTGCAAACTGGCCCTGCTGGTGCGGCGCGACCCCGATGGCGTGGTGCGGCGATACGCGCATCTCGGCACCGGCAACTACAACCCGGTCACGGCGCGGTTCTACACGGACATCAGCCTGTTGACCTCGCGGCCTGAGCTCACCGAGGCAGCCCAGAAGGTCTTCAACCACCTGACGGCGGAGACCGAGCTTGACTCCTACGCTCCCCTGCTGGTGGCCCCACTGACGCTGGCGCAGGGCGTGATCGACTTGATCGACCGCGAGGCGGAACATGCGCGGCAGGGCAAGCCTGCCGCGATCGTCGCAAAGATGAACGGCCTGCTGGACCGGCGGACGGTCGAGTCGCTGTATGCGGCGTCGCAGGCGGGCGTGCAGATCGACCTGATCGTGCGCGGCATGTGCTCGCTGCGCCCTGGTCTGAAGGGCGTGAGCGAGAATATCCGGGTGCGGAGCATCGTAGGCCGCTTCCTCGAACACAGCCGGATCTTCTGCTTCTCCAACGACGGCAACGAGGAGATCTACTGCGGTAGTGCGGACTGGATGCCGCGGAACCTCGTCGAACGCTGCGAGGTACTCTACCCCGTGGTTCAGCCCAATCTGCATAAGCGGCTGCGGCACGAGATTCTGGCCGCGTACCTGGCCGACAACGTGAAGGCCCGGTTGCTACAGCCGAGCGGAGAGTATATCCGCGCTCCCAAAGAAGGCGCGCCGTTCAACGCGCAGGAGTTCCTGATGCGCGTGGCCGAGGGCTCGGATGAGAAGGTTCCCGGCGAGACTGGCAGCCATCCCCATCATCACGCCAAGTCTCGTCACGTCGAGCAATCCCCTGTCGAAGGAGAGGAGTCCTCTCAGGAGCTTGCCTCCGATGCCGTGGAATAATCTCCTCAAGAGACTACAAAGAGGCCGCGCTCGAAAGCGCGGCCTCTTTGTAGTTCCGGGAAGAATTACTGGACCGTAACAGTGAGCTGGCTGCTGTGGGTCAGGCTGCCCGAGACCGCCGTAATGGTCAGGCTGTAGGTGCCCGCAGTGGCTGGCACTGTCGTCCCGGTCGTGCCTCCTCCGCCGGTGCCGCCACTGCCGGAAGAGCCGCTGCCCGGGGCCGAGACCGTGTTGCTGCCGCAGCCGGAGGCCGTCAGGGCTCCCACCGAGAGCAGCACGAGGAAGAGCGCGCCCCAGCGGCGACGCCGTGGAAGCGAGAACATCAGCATGGCCGCCAGTGCGGTTCCCGAACCGGCCACGTACCAGGGACTCGTGCGAGGAGCCTGCGGCGCGTGCGCGTTCGACGCGGTGGTCGTCTGCGAGGCCTTGATCGTCAGCACCGTAGTGGTCGAGTTGCCGGAGGTCAGGGTTACCGGTGAGACCGTGAACGACGGAGTCGCCGTCATGCCATCGTGATTCGCGATGGAGAAGCTGACAGTGCCGCTGAAGTTATTGAGCGACTGGAGGGTCAGGGTGATGCCCGACGTAGTTCCGCCGGAGGCCACCGAGAGCGTATTGCTGCACATCGAAGGTGCCGCAGTCAGGGAGAAGTCCGGGCTGGTGGTGGAGACGAAATCGACCGAGTAGAGCGGACCGTTCGCGTAGTCGTAGGTATTGGTGGCAGGGCCGAGCAGAGTCCCCTTCGACCCGGCGTAGGTAGCGTCGCCCGAATAGGATGCGCCGATGGTGTGGCCGCCGGAGGAGATCGCAGTGGCTCCAGAGACCGAGTTCAAGGCTAAGTTAGAAATGATCCCATTCGCCGGAAGCGTGATCGGCGAGCCGAAAGGCTTGTTGTCGATCAGGATCTGCACCGTTCCCGTCGGCGCTTTAGTCGAAGTCGAAGAGCCGGAGGCCACCGTGATGTTCAGGGCAACCGCGCCGCTGCTGACTCCGCAGAGCGTGGAGCTGGAGGTAACGGAAGTGGTCGAGATGACCGCGCTGGCCGCGCCCGCGATGGAGCTGGTGGGCACCGCTACGCTCCAGTTGTTGACCATGTTGGCGGCGTCGATGCTGCCAAGTCCGGTGGCAAGATCATAGCCCGCGCCTGCGTTGTAGCCGATGGCTCCTCCACTTGGGCAGTCCAGGGTTCCCTGAACGCAGTAGACGGAGTTATTGCCCGCGGTGATGTCGTGATAGACGTTCGCAATGTTGGCCAGCCCATAGAGGACCGGGCCGACGTTGCCGAGCCCCGCGCTACCGGTGTTCAGCTTCTGTTCCACGCGAGCGAGGATGCCCGCGAAGATAGGCGCTACGACCGAGGTGCCGCCAAAGGCATTGGGCTGGCCGCTGCTGGTCAGGAAGCCGTTGCTGCACGGCAGATCGGTGTTGCTCGAGCCCGAGGTGCAGACGATGTATCCGTCGTGGTTGGCGGCGGCGTTCATGGCGAAGTCGGGAACGTCGCGCGAGCCGTCGGCGGGAACGCCGTTGCCGGTCTGCCACGCGGGCTTCGCGAAGAAGCCGCTGACGCCGCCACCGCCGGAGCCGCCTGCGTCGAGCCCCTGCGTGGCGGTGGTCTCGTTCCACGCCTGTTCAGGAATGTACTGGAGAGCGGAGCCTCCGTTGCTCTGGTTGGAACTGTTCCAGTAGTTCGAAGACGAGCTGCTGTCGCCGTTGAACATAGTTCCACCGGCAGCGGTAAAGTACGGCGAGCTGCTGGGGAAGTCTGCGTTGAGTCCCTCAGTGGCAAGATTGCCGCCGCTGTCGCAGTCGGTCGCGCCATCGTCGCCCGTGGCCGCAACCAGCGTCATACCCTGCACATTGGCCTGCTGGAACCATGCGTTATAACTGGCAAGAGTGGAAGGTCCCAATGCGCTCTCGCACAGGCCATAGCTGATGGTCACGATGGGAGCCAGCTTCTGGTCGATGGTGTAGACCATCGAGTTGAAAGGCCCGCCCGACGCGGCGTTGCTGGCGACATAGAGGATGCTCGCGCCCGGCGCGGAGGCTCCGCTCCACTCGATATCGAGGTGCGCCTCGTCCACGTCGCCGGCGCTGACGCCTGGATCGGTGCTTCCCGGCACGAGTTGTTGCGTCAGGTTGATCTGAGGCAGACCAGCCGCAGTGCGGAAGGCCGCAATGTTCGTGGTGCTGATATCGGTCTGGCCCATCACGGCAATGGTGACGCCGCTGCCGTTGATCGGCGTAGAAGCCGAGTTAAGTGGCCCGAAATCGTAGATCGTATAAAGATCGGCCGGAACCAGGTAGTGGCTCGTCGTTCCGCTGACTGTCTGGGTGTACGCAGGCCGAATCGAGTGCGGCCGCGGCCGATAGGTATTCATCCCGGCCACATCTCCGACGATGCCCGCAATCTCTGACGGAACCGTGGGGTCAACGGTGTTCGACATGTATTGCTGGCCGTTGTACTTCAGAGTATGGATGGAGGTCTTGAAGGCGCTCTGCGCTTGCGAAACCGTTCCCGAGAACGTGACGAACGTGGAGCTGCGCGCCGTGCTCGTAATCGTGAAGCCCTGGCTGGTCAGCCACGACTTCACCTTCGCCAGGTCCGAGCTGCTCAGGCCGAAGCGCGCGCCGAACTGCTCCGGCGTCAGCCACTGATGGTAGCTGGGTGAGCTTGGGTCAAGCTGCGCCGTGTAGAGCTGGTCAAGATCAGCCTGCTGCTCGGCGGTGCGGCTGAAGTGTAGCGTCAGCGAACTCAGGCGTTGGTCTCCGGCTGCGGCGCCAAGATCGGCCGACCGCTTGACCCGAGGCGAGACCGTGCCCTGCAACGGCAACCGGCTGCCGTTGCCTACAGTGGCGGCGGCAATCCGGTTCTTGACGGCGGCGTGCGAAAGTGCGGGAAATGTGGCCGAAAGAAGAGCAAGAGGAAGCGTGAAGCGGGAAATCAGGCGGCTGCGCATTGGTGTCTTCTACCTTACGACGGCTGAAAAGCAGGATATGCCCCAGGTGAGCCGAGAGTCTTGCACCAGCCTCTCTCAAACGCACCAAACTTTAAACGTTGGTTACATCATAGACAGACGCGTCGAGAAAAAGTTGCGTCTACAGATTTTTTGTAAATTCTTGCACGAACAGATCTTCCATTAAAGAACAGGCTTATCTTCTTTATTTCCGTCACCAACGGCTGGTCTTTTAGAAGACAATCATACAAACCCGCAAACTCCTACAGGCTGTACTTGCCCGCCTCAAGCATGTGCCGCGCCACCTGTCGGCGCAGCGAGATCGTATCGGCCGCCTCGTGCTTCGCCAGCCGCCGCAGAATTGCGAACTGCGTCCGCAGCGCATCGCCCTCTGCCGCAGCCGCAATCACCTTGCGCGCGGCCAGCTCGATCACGGCCATCGCCTTGTCCGCATAGATGCGCGCCATAGCCAAAGGAACCGCAGCGGCCTCGCTTCCCTTTGCCGTTGCAATCTTCCCGGCACGCACAATGGCTGATTCCATCGCGAAGACCTCGATGATCATATCGGCCAGCGCACCCATCACCTCCTGCTCGTCGGAGAGCCTCTGCATATACCTCTGCGAGGCGACTCCGGCGGAGAAGAGCGCAAGCTTCTTCGCCCTGGCCAGCAGGTTCAGCTCGCCGGAGAGCGGCCCTTCATGCTCGACCCTCTCGCCGGGGCCAGCCATCACTTCATCCATCAACTGCTGGATTGCCGGCATCAGCGGCAGCTTGCCCGCCATCGCCGACTTCATCAGCCAGCCGGTGATAATCAGCCGGTTGATCTCGTTGGTGCCCTCGAAGATGCGGTTGATTCGCGCATCGCGATAGGCCCTCTCGGCGGGATACTCCTCGACATAGCCGTACCCGGCGTAGATCTGGAGCACCTCATCCACCACCATGTCGAGCATCTCGCTCGCCCACACCTTCACGATGCTGCACTCGACCGCGTACTCCTCAATGCGCTTCTGAATCTCCTTCGTATCATTCTTATCGACACCGGCAAGCGCGCGGTCGATCAACCCCACGGTTCGATAACACACACTCTCGCCGACGAAGAGCCCCGTCGCGCAGTTCGCAATCTTCTCCTGAATCAAGCCGAACTCGGAGATCGACTTGCCGAAGGCCTTGCGTTCAAGCGCATAGCGAACGCCATTCTGAAACGCGGTCTTGCCGCTGCCCAGTACGGCGTTGCCCAGCTTGTATCGGCCCACGTTCAGAATGTTGAACGCAATACGATGCCCCTTGCCGACCTCGCCGAGCAGGTTCTCCGCAGGAACGACGCAGTCTTCCAGAATCAGCGGACAGGTCGAACTGCCGCGAATCCCCAGCTTGTGCTCCTCCTTGCCAACGCTGAATCCCGGCGTTCCGCGCTCGATCAGGAACGCCGTCAGCTTCTCCTTGCCCGCATCCGGCCCATCCGAAACCGCGCATTTCGCGAAGACGGTAAATAGATCGGCGAAGCCCGCATTCGAGATCCACATCTTCTCGCCGTTCAACGTGTAATGCGTGCCGTCGTCAGAGAGCACAGCGCGAGTCCGCGCATTCAGCGCATCGGAGCCACTGGTGGACTCGGAGAGAGCATAGGCCGAGATAATCTCGCCCGATGCAATCCCCGGCAGATACTTCTTCTTCTGCGCGTCAGTACCATACCAGACCAGCGGAAGCGTCCCAATGCCGACGTGCGCCGAGAAGCTGACCGAGAAGCTGGCCTGCTTCGAGATGTTCTCCGTGACCAGCGCGGAGGTGATCTTGTCCATCTCCAGCCCGCCGTACTCTTCAGGAATATCGATGGCGGTAAGACCAAGCCCCGCAGCCTTCTTCAGTAGCCGTCTCGTAAGCGCGAAGTCCTTCGCCTCAATCTGATCAGAAACAGGCACAATTTCCTTCAGAGCAAAATTAGCCGTCATCTCGGCAATCTGCCTCTGCTCGTTGGTGAAGTCTTCGGGAGAGAAGCAATCGGCAGGAGTGGCGTCATGGATAAGGAAGCTGCCACCGGAAATAGTCTTCGTCATCATTGAATTCGGAGCCGTCATTGTGGCCATGATGTTACTCCTTACTCCAGAAGCCGGATTGATTTCCAACAATTACCTGAGAGCCTCGTGTTCTGTAGAACGATTTCTTACAAAGCCTCGAATATCCCCGCCGCACCCATTCCCCCGCCAACGCACATCGTAACCATCCCATACTTGGCGTTACGTCGCGGCATCTCACGCAACAGAGTGGCTGTCAGCTTGGCTCCAGTACATCCTAAAGGATGCCCCAGCGCAATTGCTCCTCCATTGACGTTTACCTTGGCCGAGTCGATCTCCAGAACCTTCATAACCGCCAACGACTGCGCCGCAAACGCCTCGTTCAATTCAAATAGATCAATCTGATCGAGCGAGAGACCAGCCAGCTTCAGCACCTTTGGAATCGCATGGACTGGCCCAATCCCCATCTCCTCGGGATCGCAGCCCGCATAGGCAAACGCAACGAACCTCGCCAGTGGCCGAATGCCAAGCTGCGCGGCACGCTCCGCAGTCATCACTACGGTAGCAGCGGCTCCGTCGGAGGTCTGGCTGGAGTTCCCTGCCGTGACCGTTCCCTTCGCATGAAAGGCCGGCTTGAGTTTTGCAAGAGCTTCAAGCGAAGTATCGGAGCGTGGGCCTTCATCCTGCTTGAAGATCGTCTCGACCGTCTTTACCCTGCCTTTACCGTTCGGAACCATATTTGTAACAGATATAGGAACTATCTCATCAACAAACTTTCCCGAAGCAATCGCAGCCAGAGCCTTCTCGTGGCTACTCAGCGAAAACTGATCCATCTCTTCCCGGGTGATGCCATAGTGCTCCGCAACGCGCTCCGCAGTAAGACCCATCGACATATACGAGCCGGGATAATGATCCACCAGCCACGGGTTCACTGAGATCTTGTTCCCGCCCATCGGCACAAACGACATGCTCTCCACGCCGCCCGCAACGATCACCTCCGCGCCGCCTCCGCGAATCCGCTCCGCCGCAATCGCAATCGACTGCAACCCCGACGCGCAGTAGCGATTGATCGTCATCCCCGAAGTCGTCACCGGCAGTCCGGCGCGAAAGCTGGCCACGCGAGCCACATTCATTCCCTGCTCGGCCTCCGGCATCGCGCAGCCGAGGATCACGTCCTCAACCTCCGAGCGGTCAAGCTGCGGAATGCGCTCCAGCGCTCCATTGATCGCGAACGCGGCAAGATCGTCCGGGCGCACAGTGCGCAGCGTTCCCCGCGGGGCCTTGCCCACGGCGGTCCGAACAGCGGATGCAATGACGACCTCTCTCATGCTGCGCTCCTAGTTCCTTAGCGGCTTGCCTGTCTTCAGCGTAAAGGCGATGCGCTCCTGCGTCTTCTTCTCGCCGCACAGGCTCAGGAACGCCTCGCGCTCCAGGTCAAGCAAATACTCTTCGCTCACCAGCGTGCCCGGCGTCACCCTGCCGCCGCATAGCGCATATGCGGCCCAGTTCGCAATCTTCACATCGTGGTCGGAGATGAACTCTCCCTCGCGCATCGTCCACACCGCCAGCTTCAGCGTAGCCAGAGCGTTCTCTCCCGGCGCAGGAATCTCCGTGCGCGGCAGCGGCGCGGAGTACCCCGCATCCGCAATCGCACGAGCCCGGTCGCGAGCCTCCATCAGCAGACGATCCCGGTTCATCGTGACCGTATCGGAGCGCGTAAGAAAGCCCAAGCTACGCGCCTCCGCAGCCGAGGTCGAGACCTTAGCCATAGCAATCATCTCAAAGTTCTTCTTCAAGGCCTCGAAGATCTCGACACCCTCGCCCCGAGCATCCGGGCGAATGCTCGCCGCCACATCCACACTGCGAATCGTCATCTCCTTGCATCCGCCGCCGCCGGGGATCAACCCCACGCCCGTCTCCACCAGTCCCATATAAAGCTCCGCGTGCGGCTGCCGCGCCGCCGCGTGCAACGCAATCTCCGTGCCTCCGCCGAGACACATTCCATACGGCGCAACCACCACCGGACGCGAACAGAACTTGATCGCCTGCGTCATATTCTGAAATGCCCGCACCATCCCTTCGATCTCGTCCCACTCCTCGTCCTGAATCGCCAGCAGAAGCTGCATCAGGTTCGCACCTACTGAGAAGTTCGCCGACTCGCCCGTGATGACAAAGCCCTCGAAGTTCGCCACCGCTTCGCTCGCGGGCTTCAGCGTCTGCGTAATCATGCTCACGATATCGCCGCCAAGCGCGTTCATCTTCGAGTGCAGCTCAATTGCCGCCACGCCGTCGCCAAGATCAACCACCGAAGCGCCGGGATTCTTCTTCACCACGCCGTTCGCCTTCTTGATCGCCGCCAGCGAAGCGATCCCCTCCGGCAGAACCACTGGCTCATACACCTGCGTCACTGGATCGAAGAACAGCCGCCCCGAAGGAACCGAAGGATCGTCCTTGTACCACGCGGGTTCCACACTGTTCTGCTCCGCATACGCCAGCAGCTTCTCCACGTTCTCAGCAATAGGCAAGCCCGCGGCGCGCATCTTCTCCGTCGTCACGCGAACGCCCGCCGCATCGAACATCTCGAACGGCCCCAGCTCCCAGTTGAAGCCCGTCTTCATCGCCTGATCGATCTCGAAGACATTGTCCGCGATCTCCGGCACACGGTTCGCGCTGTAGGTAAACAGCTCCGTCAGCAGCGGCCAGTAGAACGCCGCGGCCTTGTCCTTCGCAGCATCGCCATGCAGCAACTGTGCGATCCGCTCCGACGCGCGCTCCACATTCTTCGCCATCTCCAGAGCAGGAAATTTCGCCCGCACACTCGGCCTGTAATTCAGCGTCCGCCAGTCGAGCGCGAGACGCTCCTCCCCACCATCCTTCTTATAGAAACCCTGCCCACTCTTATCGCCCAGCCATCCGCGTTCCAGCATCGAGCCAATGAACTCCGGCAGCTCCACATCCCCGCGCTCGTCGCCAATCGCCACAGCCTGCGCGGCAAAGTTCTTCGCCACATGCGCCAGCACGTCAATCCCAACCATGTCTCCCAGCCGAAACGTTCCCGTCTTCGGCCATCCCAGAGCTGCGCCCGTCAGCGTATCGACCTCCTCGATCGCCAATCCCTGCGCCTGCATCAGCCGAATCGCGTTGCTCATCGAGAACGTCCCGATGCGGTTCGCAATAAAGTTCGGCGTGTCATGCGCACGCACAATCGTCTTGCCCAGCCGCCGGTCGCAGAACCGCGCAATCACCGCAACATCCGCCGCATCGGTCTCCGGCGTAGCAATCACTTCAAGCAGCCGCATATAACGCGGCGGATTGAAAAAGTGCGTCCCGAACCAGTGCCGCCGCAACTCCTCCGGCATCCCTTCCACGATCTTCGCCACCGGCAATCCGCTCGTATTGGTCGTGAGGATCGTCCCCGCACGCCGATGCTCCTGCACCCGCAACAACAACTCCCGCTTGATCGCAAGATTCTCCGCAACCGCCTCGATGATCCAGTCGCACTCAGCCAGCAGCGCAAGATCATCATCAAAATTTCCCGGCGTAATCAGCCGAGCATTGCCGTTGTCATAGAACGCCGCAGGCTTGGCCTTCTTCAGAGCATCCAGAGCCGCCAGCGCAAGCTTACTTCGCCCAGCTTTACCGGCATCCGCAGGAACCATATCCAGCAGCACCACCGGCACTCCGGCGTTCGCAATGTGTGCCGCAATGCGCGACCCCATCGTCCCCGCTCCAAGCACGCCAACTCTGCGAATCTGTCTCGTGGAAGCGACACTGCTGGAGAGCATGGGCCAAACTCCAAATGGGGCGAATAGCCCGGTCGATGCGAAGCATACTGAACGCCTATTCACGGGTCAAGTAAACCTTCGAGTAATTCGCTAACTTCTTCCATCCACAATGAAACCGGCCCTTTTCCCCGCCTCGCCGCAATGATAGCCTGAACCCTATCGTGGCGACATATATTGAGCAATCGCTGACCAAGCTGAAGGAGTTTGAGGGCTGCGTGCCGTGGATGTATCGCGACACCATGGGCAGGATCACCGTCGGCGTAGGGCTCATGCTGCCCAACCCGCAGGCCGCGCAGAAGCTTCCCTTCCTCTCCGCAAACCGAGCGGCCACAGTCGAAGAGATCGCGGCGGAGTTCGCCCGCGTCAAAGCCCTGCCCGAAGCCCGCAACGCGTCGTTCTATAAAACGCCCGCCTCGCTGCTCCTCAGCCAACAAACCATCGACCATAGCCTGACCACCGTGCTCGAAGGCTTCGAGGCCGACCTACGCAAACATCTTCCTCACTACGACGCGCTGCCCGACTGCGTAAAGCTCGCGCTGCTCGACATGATCTACAACCTCGGCCCCATCGGCCTCTTCCAGGGCTTCCCTCACCTCGTCGCCGCAGTCGAAACCAGCGACTGGGCGCAGGCAGCAGCGCGATGCCTCCGGCGTGGCCCCGGCCCCGCGCGCAACGCATGGACGCGCCAGCAGTTCCTCGACGCAGTCGCCACCGAGATCAAAGCTGAGGCCGAAGGCTGGTTCAAGCGCCTCTGGTACAAATTGCGTTCTTCGGTGGGTAAGCTATTCGGACGTGACTAAACACACTTGCTCGTCTTATGGCTGGGGTATGATGCTGGCATGATTCCATGTCCATGCTGTCGCTACGAAACTTTGACCGAGCGCGCAGCTTTCGAATTATGCCCGGTGTGTTGGTGGGAAGACGATGGACAGAATGATTTGGACGCGGATGTCGTGCGTGGCGGTCCGAATGGTCATCTCAGTCTGACTGAAGCGCGGAAGAATTTTGAAGAGTTTGGGGCTTCTGAACCAAGATTTGCCGATAAGGTGCAACGGCCCTTCCCCTGAATAGGCCTAGCTTTCGCCTTTAATAAGTTGACCTACGACCCTCCTTCTTTCCTTGAAGAGAAAATCCCCACCGCCATGAGACCATAGAGCCATATGGATACCACCGGATTTGGCGTCGCCATCATGGCCGCGGGCAAAGGAACGCGGCTCAAGAGCAAGAGACCGAAGGTCCTTCACGAGATCGGAGGCCGCGCCCTCCTCCTCCACGTCATCGCCGCCGCCAAGGCCGTCGTCCCGGCCGCGCAGATCTACTGCATCATCGGCCACGAGTCCGACCGCGTCCAATCCGCCGTCGAGCACACCGGCGTCCAGTTCGTCCTCCAGGCCGAGCAGCGCGGCACCGGCCACGCCCTCCAGATGGTCAAGGCATGGTTCGCCCTCTCCGGCGTCCAGCCGCCCCAACATCTCCTCGTCCTCTCCGGCGACGTGCCCCTCATCAAGCCCGAAACCATCGCCGCCATCTGCGACTTCCACCTGCGCGAACGCGCCGCCATGACCATCCTCACCGCCGTCCCGGCCAACCCCACCGGCTACGGCCGCGTCCTCCGCCTCGCCGAAGACAGCCCCGAAGTCACCGCCATCGTCGAACAGAAGTCCCTGCAACCCCACCAGTACAACGCCCGCGAGATCAACTCCGGCATCTACTGCTTCGAGACCGAAGCCCTCTTCAGCAAGCTCGACAACCTCTCCACCAACAACGCCCACGCCGAGTACTACCTCACCGACGTAGCCGCCATGCTCGTCGCCGACGGCAAGCGCGTAGTCGCCACCCCAGCCGACAGCGTAGACGAAGTCCTCGGAGCCAACACCATCGCCGAGATGATGCACCTCGACGCCGCCATGCGCCTCGACACAGCGAAACGCCTCATGGCCAGCGGCGTAACCATCTTCCGCCCCGAGACCTGCGTCATCGACGCCGAGGTCACCGTCGGCCCCGACACCGTCATCGAGCCCTACGTCCAGCTCCTCGGCGCCACCCGCATCGGCAGCGACAGCCGCATCCGCTCCTACTCCGTCATCCAGCGCTCCACCCTCGGCGACGGAGTAACCGTCCGCAACGGCTGCATCCTCGATGACGCCACCGTAGCCGACAACGCCATCCTCGGCCCCTACGCGCACCTGCGTCCAGAGAGCCGCATCGGCGAGTCCGCCCACATCGGCAACTTCGTCGAGACCAAGAAAGTCACCATAGGCAAAGGCTCCAAGGCCAACCACCTCAACTACCTCGGCGACGCCGTCATAGGCGCAGGCGTCAACATAGGCGCAGGAGCCATCACCTGCAACTACGACGGCGTCCACAAACACCAGACCACCATCCAGGACAACGTCTTCGTAGGCTCCGACTCCACACTGGTAGCCCCCATCACCATCGAGACCGGCTCCTACATAGCCGCCGGAAGCTGCATCACCGAAGACGTACCCGAAGGCGCACTAGCGCTAGGCCGCAGCCGACAAGCGACCAAACCCGGCTGGGTAGCCGCCCGCAAAGCCATCCAGAAGAAATAGAGAATCAACGTGTGCAAGTCATGGTGCTTCCATGAATCAACTCGCAGGAGCGGTTCTTGGACTACTATCACACGAACGGCTTGTATACAGCGGCCCAAGAAGCAGATGGAGCGGTGCCTGTGAGCCAAACGACGCTCTCGGATGCTCAGTACGACATAGCCAAAGATCAGCTCAACAAGATGGACGAGAACGAGTTCAAACACTAATGAGAGCGAAATCATCTTCCATCGTGGCGGCGAGTCTCTTGGCGTTCGCCTTGTTCGGTTGTTCTCCCGGATCTAGGAAACTCGAATCGAAGATCGCACGCCATATAGAGAAGTGTTTCGGTACCAGACCTTGCACCATCGTACTAGGCAACATTACGAGCTTCGACTGGGATCGCTTTTACGCCTTCAAGTACACGGCTTCCCAATCAGACCGCGAGAAGGCTATGGGCGTTCCTGATCCACACTTCAAAGAACTGATGAGGCAGATTATCTTCTTAAAGGCCGGACAGATTGTCTACCAAGAGAGCGAACCTACGAACGTCGAACATCCTATCAAGAATGAAGTCATCTTCGACATCCCGGACGACAGCAGCTTCAAGGTCTATAGTCGCAACACTCGGTTCGCGGTGAGCAAGCAGGACGGCGAAGACGGGAAGTACTACCTTCTGAAACAGGTTCCTTGATCTCCCAAGTCAAGCAAGCCACCTTGGGGCGGTCCTGTAAACCGTCTGGGATAGGTTGCGGTAAGGCAATCCATAAGGTCTGAGCGTGTGTCACGGTGACACAGATCGCCAGCCAGGAGAGCCATGTCGGGTCTCCGAAAAATAAATCCTCCAAACGTGGCACATTTTTCCGATTCCCCTCCCCGCCGCCACAACCACCCGCCACGAGCCATCAACGAACCACGTTCCCACCAGCAAAAAACACCTCCCAGAAACACAAAACCGCCCCACCCCTTTGAAAAACAGGGCTTAACCGCAAAGCCAGAAAAATCCCCACGCACCCAACCCAATACTAAATTCCATAATCAGAAAAAATCGCCAGGATCAGCCCCGCAACGGCTTGCATACACTATCAAACCATTGATAACAAAGATAAATCCCACAAAGCCACAATCCCACCCCCTCGCCAGACAAGAAATTTTCTATGGATGAGCATATTTTTGTTTTCAAAAATACAGATTGTGGTATATTTCATATATCGGCAGCGTGGTTAGCCCGCACCGAGAAGATTCTTCGGCCTGAGTCCCCGGTCGATACAAGTTGCGTCACTGGCCTCCCGGCATGAACGAAAGTTCATGCCGTCTTTTTTCGCTTAAATACGGCCAAAATCCAGCAAACAATGTATCTATAATGACGAACATGAAGCGAATCATGGGATGCATCGCGCTAGCCCTCATCACCCTGGCGGCATCGGCCCAGTGGTCCAACCCGGCCGACGACATCCCCGCCTACAACGCCGCTCCTCCCGCGCGCCCCCTGCCTAAGATACTCAGCGGAAACCAGTTAACGGGCATCTACTTCACCCATCCCTATCAGGTAGTCGCCTACCAGATGGCCGCCAAGATCCCCAACGTGCTGCATCAGCAGCCCTGCTACTGCCACTGCGACCGAGCCATGGGCCACAACAGCCTGCATAGCTGCTTCGAAGCAACCCACGGAGCCGCCTGCTCCACCTGCATGAAAGAAGCCGTCTACGCCTATCAGCAGACAAAGAAAGGGCTTACGCCCAAGCAGATTCGCACCGGAATCGAGCATGGCGAGTGGGAAAGTGTCGATCTGGAGAAGGCCGCGCTCTAAACCGCAGCATCTTCAGCAGAATCTCAGTCGAACCGGCGTACTCTGGACGTCATGAGCTGGCTCTTCTGGGCAATCCTCTCCGCCATCTTCGCCGCCGCCACCGCCCTCCTGGCCAAAGTAGGCGTCTCCGGCATCGACTCCAACCTCGCCACCGCCATCCGCACCAGCGTTATCCTCGTCTTCACTTGGGCCATCGCCATCGGTTTCGATAAACACCATGCAATCAGCCAGATAGGCCGCAAAAGCTGGGTCTTCCTCGTCCTCTCCGGCATCTGCACCGGCCTGTCGTGGCTCTGCTATTTCCGTGCGTTACAGATAGGTCCCGCGTCCGGCGTTGCTCCCATCGACAAACTCAGCGTAGTCCTCGTAGTTCTCGGCGCATGGCTCTTCCTCGGTGAACCCTTGACCCCGTTGAAGATAGGAGCAGTCACCCTGATCGCCACCGGCGCGGTCATACTCGTATTTGCCTGAAAACAAAGCCTGAAAAAGAGGCGTATACTGAAGGAAGTTCTTTGCAGCGCCAAATGCATTCGCGATGCTGCTCCAGATGGGGGCGTCACGGCTTCGACGGGATTGCTTGTGGCAGAGAGGCATGTCGGGGTGTGGACACCCGTAATCGCTCACAAAACTATAAGTGCCGAACCTCAATTCGCGCTTGCTGCTTAATTAAGTAGCCGATTGCTCAGGCTTCGCCTACGGGCTTGTACCAATCGTCGCACAGTAGGCTGGTCAAAGCTGTTCCGCCTGTACGGCAATGACGAGATCAATCAGGCTGGTCGTCACCGCATCTTCGTCCGTTCTGAGCGGCGATGACGAGACAAAGAAGAACTGGAAAAAACATGAAAGCTCTCTGTTGGAAGTTTTTTCGGACGTGGGTTCGACTCCCACCGCCTCCACCACACCATCATTTTCAGTAGGAATCTTTCCTTTCGGCGTAGCTTGTAGTCGAAGCCTATGCCTTCCGGCGGGATCCTACCTCTGTACTACCTCTTCAACCCCGCCAGAAACTCCTCCTGAATGTGGTTGAAGCTCCGTCCGCGCAGCATTGCCACTACGATCGTCCTGGTAGCGCGTGCGTCGTTAATCCTCACATACCGGCACCCCGCATTCCGGTCAATCGCCATCTCCGGAGCCAGCGATATTCCAACTCCCGCAGCAACCATGGCGAACAAGCTGCTGAACTGTCCGCTCTCGAAGGCAATCTGTGGATTCACCCGTGCCTGCGTACACGCCGCCATGCTCAGGTCGCGAAAGCAATGCCCATCACGCAGCATTACAAATGACTCTCCCCGCAGATCCTTCAGCCCGAGCGACTCCGCCCCGGCTCGCGGATGGTCCTTCGGCAATACCGCAAACAGCGGCTCCGTGCGCAGCGGAAACACCTCCAGATCCTTATGCCGCAGCGGCAGCGCAAGAATCGCAAGATCGATCGAAAGATCGCGCAGCCCCTCAATCAGGATGGCCGTCGTCTCTTCCACAATGCGAAGCTGCGCCTCCGGATATCTCTTCGTAAAGCCCGTCGTATAACGCGGCACCAGGTAAGGAGCAATCGTCGGGATCGCTCCCACCGCAACGCTGCCCCGCACATCCTCGGCTTTGTCCGCCACGCTGGACCGCGCCGTCTCCATCTGGTTCAGGATCGAGCGTGCGTGCGGCAGAAACGCGCTGCCCGCCTCGGTAAGCCGCACGCTGCGCCCCAGCCGGTCGAAGAGCCTGGCCCCCAGGTCTTCCTCAAGCTTCAGAATCTGCTGCGAGAGCGAGGGCTGGGCGATCTGACAACGCTCCGCCGCACGGCTGAAGCTGCCCGTATCCGCGATAGCGCACACATAACGCAGTTGATGGAATTCCATAGTTTTTAGCTATACCTATTATGAGAATTATATATTGGAACTATAGCTCCTGCTAATGCTACATTCATCAGGTCGAGACAAACTATCGTCAGGCTTCAATCGGAGCCCGCTAGTGAGACTCAACCAGTAAAAGGAGAGAACGCATGTCTACCGAAGCGAAGTGCCCATTCCATGCCCCGAAGAGCACCGGAACGACGAACAAGGACTGGTGGCCGAACCAGTTGAATCTGAATATCCTGCACCAGCACTCGTCGCTGTCCGATCCCATGGACAAGGACTTCAACTACGCCGAAGAGTTCAAGTCGCTCGACCTCGAGGCCGTGAAGCAGGACCTTCGCGCTCTCATGACGGACTCGCAGGACTGGTGGCCTGCGGACTTCGGTCACTACGGTCCCCTGTTCATCCGCATGGCGTGGCACAGCGCGGGCACCTATCGCATCGGCGACGGTCGTGGCGGCGCAGGCCGGGGCCAGCAACGCTTCGCTCCTCTCAATAGCTGGCCCGACAACGTCAGCCTCGACAAAGCCCGCAGGCTGCTCTGGCCCATCAAGCAGAAGTACGGCAGGAAGATCTCCTGGGCCGACCTCATCATCCTCACCGGCACCGTCGCCCTCGACTCTATGGGCTTCAAGACCTTCGGCTTCGCCGGTGGCCGCGCCGACGTCTGGGAACCCGATCAGGACGTTTACTGGGGTAGCGAAACTGTCTGGCTCGGCACCGACAAGCGTTACTCCGGCGAGCGCAACCTCGATAATCCTCTCGCAGCAACCACCATGGGCCTCATCTATGTGAATCCCGAAGGCCCTGAGGGCAACCCTGATCCCATCGCCGCCGCCAAGGACATCCGCGAGACCTTCGGCCGCATGGCAATGAACGATGAAGAGACCGTCGCGCTCATCGCCGGTGGACACACCTTCGGCAAGACCCACGGCGCTGGCCCCGCAACCCACGTAGGCGCGGAGCCAGAAGGCTCTCCGCTGGAAGCGCAGGGCCTCGGCTGGAAGAACAGCTTCGGCACTGGCATCGGCGGCGACACCATCACCAGTGGCCTCGAAGTCACCTGGACCAGCACCCCGACCAAGTGGAGCACCAACTTCTTCTGGAACCTCTTCGGTTACGAATGGGAGCTGACCAAGAGCCCCGCCGGAGCCCACCAGTGGACGACCAAGAACGGCGCGGGCGCAAACACCATTCCCGACGCACACGATCCTGCGAAGCGTCACGCGCCCACTATGCTCACCACGGACATCGCCCTGCGCTTCGACCCCGTGTACGAGAAGATCTCGCGGCACTTCTACGAGAACCCCGACGCCTTCGCCGACGCCTTCGCCCGCGCCTGGTTCAAGCTCACCCACCGCGACCTCGGCCCGCGTTCGCGCTACCTCGGTCCCGACGTACCCGCGGAAGAGCTCATCTGGCAGGACCCCATCCCGGCGGTCGATCACGCACTGGTCGATACGCAGGACGTGGCTTCGCTCAAGAGCAAGGTTCTCGCCTCCGGCCTCACCGTCTCCGAGCTCGTCTCCACGGCCTGGGCCTCGGCCTCCAGCTTCCGCGGCTCCGACAAGCGCGGCGGCGCAAACGGCGCTCGCATCCGTCTCGCTCCGCAGAAGGACTGGGAGGCCAACCAGCCCGAGCAGCTCGCCAAAGTGCTCGGAATCCTCGAAGGCATCCAGGCCGAGTTCAACGGCGCGCAGACCGGCGGCAAGAAGATCTCTCTCGCCGACCTCATCGTCCTGGCCGGTGCCGCTGGCATCGAACAGGCTGCGAAGAACGCCGGCCTCGACGTAACGGTTCCCTTCGCTCCCGGTCGCGCCGACGCCTCGCAAGAGCAGACCGACGTAGCCTCGTTCGCCGTCCTCGAATCGTTTGCCGACGGCTTCCGAAACTATGTCAAGGGCAGCTACAGCATCCCGGCCGAGGCGCTGCTGCTCGACAAGGCGCAGTTGCTGACGCTCACCGCCCCCGAGTTGACCGTCCTTCTCGGCGGCCTGCGCGTGCTCAATACCAACGTAGGCAAGACCGCCCACGGCGTCTTCACCAAGCGGCCTGAGTCGTTGACTAACGACTTCTTCATCAACCTGCTCGACATGGGCACGGAGTGGAAGGCGACCTCCGAGACGAAGGACATCTACGAAGGCTACGACCGCAAGACCGGCGAGCTCAAGTGGACCGGCACCCGCGCAGACCTCGTCTTCGGTTCGAACTCGCAGCTCCGCGCTCTCGCCGAGGTCTACGGAAGCTCGGACGCGCAGGAGAAGTTCGTCCAGGACTTCGTAACGGTCTGGAACAAAGTGATGAACCTCGACCGCTTCGACCTCGTCTAATCCATCCAACCAACACTGCTCGAACCTTCGACCAAGCGCCGGACACACCGGCCCGGTCGAGGGTTCGAGCAGTTCCCTTTTTACAGAAAGAAATCCTACTCCCGGTTCAGCCCCGCCACCCGAAATACCGGCTTATCTTTCTCCGCCGGATCGATCACATACGTCTCCTCAGTCTTCGCCGGATCGTATCCCCTCCATAGCCAGATCATCTCTTGGGGAAACTCCGCCGCTCCATGCGCCGAGTTATGCGTTCCCTTCCCAAAGCTGAAGTGGAAGTCATATCCCTTCAGCTTCAGCGTATTGGCCATCCGAATATTTGCCAGCGGCCAGCTTCCATTGCGTTTGTTCTCCTGGTCATTCGCTCCATCCTGCAGCCACACGCGGATATTCCTGTGCGGCTCCCGCAGCACCTTCTCCGCATAGTCCTGCCCGCCATCCGGAACCGCCGGGTCTTCCTTCCACTGGATCGCCGTAAAGCTTCCAATCCACGTCAGCACACGGCTGAACTGGTCCGGCATCTGCCACGCGGCATTGAACGAGCAGATCCCTCCCGACGAAAGCCCTGTAATCGCGCGGCTGTAGGAGTCCTTCCGAATGTTGTACTTCGCTTGCACGCTCGCCAGAATCTCATCCCGCAGAAACCGTGGATACCGGTCGCTCACCGTGTCATACAGCACGCTCCGCATCGAATCTTTCAGCGTTCTGTGCGTCTTATCGGAAAAGCCCTTCACGAACGTGTACGTCGGCGTCACCGGTGTCTCCGCAATCTCGCCGGGATCGATAAACACGCAGATCATCACCGGAATCTTCTTCTGCGCGATCAGGTTGTCGATCACATTCAGCGCCGGATTGTTCCCTGTCCGCTTGATGTATCCAGCACCATCCTGAAACACCATCAGAGCCGCCGGAACCTTCGGATCATACTCGGCCGGAACATATACCCAGTAATGGCTCTTCATCCCGTCGTAGATCCTGCTGGTGAATACCATCTCTTCCGACAGCGTCCCCGAAGGCACTCCCGGTTGCAAATACGAGAGCGGCCCAAACGCCGGAACATCCAGCCGTCCCCCAGTCTTTTTCCCGTCCACCACGTAGTAAAACGCGTGCAGCTTTCCCACCTGAGAAATCTCAGCCGAAGCCCACCAAAGCCCTGCCTCTCCACTCACCGCCTGCATCGCAGGCCCCGCCGCATCGTCAATCCGCAGCTCCGGCCGCGAAGCCGCACGCGTGGCAAAGAAAAAATCTTTCCCCTGCCCCATCCAAGCCGTCCCTGCCTGCAAATCCGCCGCCGGAAACGCCGCAACCACCGCGGCCTTTAACTCTCCCGGCCTTGCCCGAGCCATCTCCCCCAGTTGCGAAGCCGTATAAGAACCCGGAGCGGCCTGCGCCGCACCCACGTACGCAGACCCTCCCAGAACTACCGTCAGAACGAATCTCTTCCACATTCCCGGAACTATATCATCCGGTCTTACTCTCCCGTATTCGTAATCCGGAAGTCCTCTGCATCCTCTTCCTTCGGCTTGTCCCATCCCCCCGGAGGCACTATCGCTTCGGTCTCATCGACCTCCTTCGGCCCCCACGTATGCGGCTCGTACTCATACACCGGCGTCTCCTGCTTCAACACCGGATCCACGATCCTCCACGCCTCTTCCACGTAGTCCTGCCGAGCGAACAGCGTAGCGTCCCCCGCCATGGCATCGCTCAATACCCGTTCATAAGCCTCCATCTCCTCCGGTCGCGGATGCCTGCTCGCCACCATCTCCACCAACGGCCTCTTCCCGCCCTCTATATCCGGAGTCACCGACACGCCCATCGCCACTGTCACCTCCGGGCTCAACCGGAACCGCATATAGTTCTGCGGCGTCCCCGGCTCGGCAATCTCCGTGATCGGCGGTCGCCGGAACCGCGCCAGCAGTTCCAGACAGTTCACCGGCAGGTTCTTCCCTGCACGGATGTAGAACGGCACGCCCTGCCACCGCCACGAGTCGATCTCCAGCTTCAGCGCTGCAAACGTCTCTACCTTCGACCCCGCCGCAACGCCCTTCTCATCCAGATACCCCCTGAACTGACCGCGCACCAGGTTCTTCGCCTCAATCGGAGGAATCGCCTTCAGAACCTTCACCTTCTCGTCGCGCAGACTCTCCGCATCATGCCGCGGAGGCGGCTCCATCGTCAGGTTGCACATCACCTGGAAGATATGGTTCTGGATCACGTCCCGAATCGCGCCCGTCTCGTCGTAGAACGCGCCGCGTCCCTGCACGCCGAAGTTCTCCGCCATCGTAATCTGCACACTCTCCACGTGCTCGCGGTTCCACATAGGCTCCAGAAACGTATTCGCGAACCGGAACGACACCATGTTGTGTACCGAGTTCTTCGCCAGATAATGATCGATCCGGAAGATCGAGGACTCCGGAAACGCCGACAGCAGAATTCTGTCCAGGTCCCGCGCCGACGGCAGATCATGCCCAAACGGCTTCTCCACAATCATCCGCGCGCCCTTCGACGCGCCCGACTTCACCAACTGCTCTACCACCGTCTCGAACAGCACCGGCGGAATCGCCAGATAGTGCGCCGGATGCTCCGCATCGCCCAGCGCCGTCTTCACCGCCTGAAATGTAGCGCCGTCCTTGTAGTCCCCATCCACATAGCGCAACAGGCTCGCCAGCTTCGGCCACGCCACCGAATCCAGCCCACCATGTTTCTCCAGGCTGTCCTTCGCCCGGGCGATCAACTGGTCGAGGGTCCATCCCGCCTTCGCCACGCCGATCACCGGCACCGTCAGCGTGCCCCGCTTCACCATCGATTGCAGCGCCGGAAAGATCTTCTTGTACGCCAGATCGCCTGTCGCGCCAAAGAACACCAGCGCATCGGAATGAACATTGCTCACGGACACTCTCCTCAGTTACGAAATTTCAATCTGCTTTTTGGGGAACCCTATTCAAAAATCGCGTTATCTAGACAGGAGCCATAGACGACCTCATCGTCTGTGGCGAAACGAGGAGACCCCTGTATTTCGCTTTACCAGCATTACAGAGGTCTCCCAACCCACCTTACTTCTCCGCCGGCTTCTCCAGATGCCCACCGAACTGATACCGCAGTGCCGACAGGATCTTGTCCGAGTACTCTGCCTCTCCCCGCGAGCTGAACCGCGTATACAGGGCCGTCGTCAGCACCGGCGTAGGCACGCCCTCATCGATTCCCGCCTTCACCGTCCAGCGTCCTTCGCCCGAGTCGGAAACCCGTCCGCCAAACCGCTCCAGATGCGGATCATCCGCCAGTGCCGCAGCCATCAGGTCCAGCAGCCACGACGAGACCACGCTTCCCCGCCGCCAGACCTCGGCCACATCCGCCAGGTCGAAGTCATACTGATAGTGCTCCGGATCGCGCAGCGGCGTCGTCTCGGCGTCGATCTCCGAGCCCTTCTTGCCCACATTCGCCGCCTCCAGCACGCCCAGACCCTCGGCATACGCCGCCATCATGCCATACTCGATTCCGTTGTGGACCATCTTCACAAAATGGCCGCCGCCGGTCTGCCCGCAGTGCAGATATCCCAGCTCCGCCGTGCCCTTCCGGTTCTCACGGCCCGGCGTCTTCTCAACATCGCCCGTACCCGGCGCGATCGTCTTAAAGATCGGGTCCAGATGCTCCACAGCGGCATCCGGTCCGCCGATCATCATGCAATACCCGCGCTCCAGACCCCAGACGCCGCCGCTGGTTCCCACGTCCACATACTGAATCCCCTTCGGAGCCAGCTCCTTCGACCGCCGAATATCGTCGATGTAGTACGAGTTGCCGCCATCGATTACGATATCGCCAGATTCCAGGTGCTCCACCAACTGCGTCAGCGTCTGGTCCACATACCCAGCCGGAATCATCAGCCAGATCGCCCGCGGTTTGGCCAGCTTGCTCACCAGGTCAGCCAGCGAGGTAGCTCCGGTAACGCCCTGCTCCTTGGCCAGCTCTTCGACGGACTTCGGCGACACGTCAAAAACCACCGACTCATGACCGCCGCGCACCAGACGCTTCACCATGTTCGCGCCCATCCTACCCAATCCAATCATTCCCAGTTGCATCGCAAGCTCCTCTGTCTCAATATGGTGGATCGCAGAACACAGACATCAGGCCAACCAGCACCAACCAGCCCAAAGCCAGGGGACTCCCCTTTGAATACCATAACCCGGCCACGCACCGCGGACGGATAACCCGTCCAGCCTACAACGCAACCATGACCGTTCCATGAAAACAACGACATACATTTCACCACCGACCACTCACCTACCGTCGTTCCAGCTTTTACCGTCATTTTGTACTTGTTTTTACTGTTGTTCTCGCCGCAGCTTTTGTTTTAAATCCGTGGTCAGTATTTAAAATCCGCCCTTATCCGTAGTGATCTTCTTGATCACCGTTACGCCGTTAAAAAGAAAAGCCCCGGCAAATCCGAGGCATTTCAAGGAACAGAAAATCACTTCCCAGGATCAGGCGACCGCATCGAAGGTATATAAGGTTGCAGCGTCAGCAAGCTGGACAGCGTGCCTCGTTCCTGGTCCGAGAACTGGTTCCGGAAGCGATCTGAGTTCATCGTCGCCTCCCGTTGCTGTGGAGGCATCTCCCGCAGGTTGCGGAACGCCTTCGCCACCGCCTTGCGGCGATCCTTCGGCAGCGTGCCATAGCTCTGCATCGCCCCGGCAAACTGCTGTCGCTGCGCCGGAGTCAGCCTCTCCATCGCCTCCGTATCCTCCAGCGTGCGACGTCGCTGATCCGGAGTCATCTGGTTCAACTGGGTAATCTGGTTGCGTAATCGCTGCTGCGTCTCCGGCGGAAGATCCTTGAACCCGGGCTCCTTCTCCAAAGCTTTCTGCTGCTCGGCCAGCGGAAGGTTCCCGTTCTTCTCAAACCACCGCCCCAAATGTTCCTGCTGCCTCGCTCTGGGCTCGGGCGCGGGACGTACCGGAGCCATCCCCCGCTGCCCCATGGCAAATCCACCAGCGCCCCGCCGCCCCCCCGGTTGAGCAAAGACAACCCCGGCCGACAGCAGTGCAACAAGCACTGTCAGGATGCCACGCCGGAATTTCATTTGAAATCGCATGGTGTATTTCAGATCGCGTAATGGACGTTGTACGTCCTTGATACTACAACTTCATTCATCAAGGAAGTCTCTATCGTCCAGTTCCCCCTTAGGAACAGAAGTGGATAACAGCCCGCTAGCTGATGGGAGGAACGCTGTTGCTCTCGTCGCCCGATTCGTCCTCCTGCAGCAATTGATCCAGCGTCTTCATCGCCTGATCGTTCTTGTCCAGAATCTGCAAGTCCTGCACCGTGGCCGAGGCCTCAATGCTCGGCCCGGAGAGTATCGCCAGGTCGGCATACATTCCCCCGCCAACCAGCAGCACAAGCGCCAGCCCGCCAGCCATCGCCGGGCGGAACTGGCGGCCGGTATTGAACAGCAGACGCGAGCGCATCCGCTCCAGCCACCCTGCCGGAGCAGTCGCCTGCTCCTCGCGCAGACGCGCCGCCAGCTTCTGGTCAAAGTAGGGGGAAGGCTCCGGCGCCTGCCACGCATCCAGCAGCGCCATCGTGGATTGCAGAGACTTCAACTCTCCGGCGCACGCAGCGCACTCAGCAAGGTGCGCGCGAACCTCATCCTTCGACCGTGCCCCCGGATCGAGCAGCAGGTCAGGCAGAGCGGATTGGCAGATTCGGCAGTTCATGACGACCCTTTCCTTCTATCGAACCGGCACAAATCCCCATGCCGGCCTTCAACCCAAAACGAACCCAGACAAATTTAGACAAATTCCTTCAATTTCTCGCGCAACGTCTGATACGCGCGAAACAGCAACGACTTCGTGGCAGACTCACTCAACTTAAGTACATCTCCAATCTGCCTGTAGTCCATCCCTTCATACTTATGCATCAACACCGCCATCCGTTGCCGTTCCGGCAGAGCCAGCACATGCTGACGGATCGCGTTCAATCTCTCCCGCCGGAGCATCTTCGACTCAGCTCCAGGAGTCGTATCCGCCACATCCGGCGTCGTTCCCGTCTCCGGATCGGTCTCGTCCAGATAAATCGTCGACGCCGCCCGCTCATGCCGAGTGTCCCGGGCATGATTCACCCCCAGGTTGGTGGCAATGCGGTAAAGCCATGTGCTGAACCGGGCCTCTGCTCGGTACGTCTCCCGCGACCGGTACACCCGCAGGAAGACCTCCTGCGCCATCTCCTCGGCCACCGCCTGGTTATGCACCATCCGGTACATGAAGTGGATGATCGGCTTACGGTACTTCTGCACCAGGTAGTCGAACCCGGCCATGTTCCCGGCGCGCAACTCCAGCATGATGGCCGCGTCGTCCATATGGCTGAAGTCTCCCCCCATCGAGTGAGCCTCCGCCGCCTGCAAGCCTTCCAGTAACCCCGGATTCATCGCCAGAGTAGCCATATCTTCCTGAACACCATCTTCGGAAGAGGGTTGCGTTTCCGCTGTAAATTCTGATAGGTCTCCCTCCCCCCGGCTGTGAGCGCCAGAGGCCCCAGGGGCCTTATCAGGGCGGCGAGGATCGGAATGGGGAGGAAGAACGGACATCTGCTGGCTTATTGTAACTTCCAGCCCTTATCCCCTGCGATTCGAATACGCCACCCCACGAACCTTCAGAATCACCTGCAAGGATTCCCTCAGGATCAACTACCGAAAACCGAATCCGGTGTTATTCTGTAGTAACAAGTTCAGCGGACGGATCCCCACCTCCGCGTTCCCTCCCTAAAGGGCGCATAACTCAGCGGTAGAGTGCCACCTTCACACGGTGGAAGTCGTAGGTTCGAATCCTGCTGTGCCCACCATAAAATCAACAACTTAGAGGAACCTTCCAAACCCGTTTGGGGGCATTTGGTGGCAAACCGAAGGCGACTGCCTCCAACTCTGCCGGTTCTTCCCGCCGCAAACCTACATAATCTGCTGCGGCGGCGTCGCTTCGGTGAGCTTCGCGTAGACCGTTCCTACCATTTGCTGCACGCTCTCCGGCAGCTCCTGCATGTACTCGTTGGCCGTGGTATCTGCCCGCGAGTGCCGCAGGTGTGACTGAATATCCTTCACCGATCCCAGCTTCTGTGCTCGTGTGGCGATGGTCCGCCGGATCACCTGGAAGTTCAGCTTGGGAATCTCCAAATCGTCCGCAATCGGTTGGAGGACGCGGGTGCGGTAGTTCGCCGTGTCCATGAATCCACCATCGGCGTTCGGGAAGATGAAGTCATCGGGAGAAGACATCTTGTGTGCCGGTTTCTGGCACGAAGGGGTCTTGCACGATGCTTTCTTGCACTCCAGTTTCCATTGCCTGAGTTCCTCTGCCAGTCCATCGGGCAGGTGAACCTTGGTCATGCTCCCTGGAGTCTTCCCGAAGGGCCTGATCTGCCTCCGGTAGACGGTTTCAGTGATCGACAACGTATTCACGTCGTCGAAGGAACTCCAGCGCAAAGCAAACAACTCGCTCGGACGAAGAGCATCGGTCATATCCAGCATCAGTACGAGCCGATCTCGCGTTGGGGCTTTCTCCAGCACGGCTCGCAGTTCCTCCCAGGTAAGAATCCGTTTGTCCTTCGGGCGGAGATTCTTGGGAATCTTCACCTTTCGGCTCGGGTCTTTGACCAGGAACTCCTGCTCAATGGCTTCGTCGAAGATGGACTTGAGATAGGAGCGCGCCTGTTTCACTCGATCCTGCGAATAACGCAGGGCTAGATCGTTCAGGTGCGTTTGCAGCGCAAACTTTTCCAACGACTCGATGCGCTCCGGTCCAAACTTGGCGATCAGGTCGATCTCGATTTGCGCCTTCTTCTCCTTTGCCGTTTCAGTCCGCCAGTCTCCCTCTCGTAGCGGAAAGTAGCGGTTGCGAACGAACCATTCAAAGGTGACAGTTCCGTCCCTCAGTATCCTGCCATCGGTGATCTGGCCCGTCTGCTTGGCGATCTCTTTGTGCAGCGCATCACGCGCTGCCGCCTTCGTCATCTGCGATTTGAGGCCGAGTCGAACAGGAACTTTGCTGACTCGGACGGTTTCGGTTTTGGGATCAATCACCTGCTTGCGGTAGTAACCGTACCACCGCTTCCCGCGCAGCATGATCCACCCAGACTGGTGCGATCTACCCATTGATTTCTCGGTTTCTGTGGCGGAAAACAGCGGGCACTTTTATTTTACCTGCGTCCCGCACGCATAGCAGAGATTCGTTCCCGCTCATTGATGAAGTCTTCGATCCTGCTTGCCCGGTAGCGGAGCGTGCCATCCCCCATGCGGATTACAGGCAAGTGCGGAGTTTTACGAGAGGAGTGGTCCCATACCCAATCCTTGCTTACATGCAGACGTTCCGCTACTTCATCGGCTGTAAGAAGTGGATCGCTGGTAAAGGGGGATGGAACCATCGCCCGCTGAGGTGGCTTACGCCGGTGTGTGTCGATTCCACTGGCAAGGGCGTCCCTGTCTTCGGAATCGACGATTCGCATTGATCCTGATGGTGGCATCTCTCCTCCGTAGCTAATCGCGGTCATCGCAGGCCATGAATCATCTGTCCGGCATTGCCGATGCTGGCCCAATCTTGATTGGGGAGAACCAGCTAGTCCAATGAAATTTAGAGCGAGCGTCATTCCTTTTAGGAATGACGAAGCATTTGGCAGCAGTTCCTAAACGGTGCAATAAGGTAATTCAGGGTTACAATTACGTCCATTCAGCGTTTGATCGTGCTGGTATTGAAGTGCTTGTTTTCCTTCCCAGAATCCCCATCTTGGAGGAAGCTCATGGTCTTACCAGAGATCCGATTACTGCAAGCAGCGATTGTGCTTGCCGAGGAGCTACATTTCTCACGAGCAGCAGACAGATTGAACATGAGCCAATCGACGCTCAGTAAGCAGATTTTTAAGCTGGAGCAAACAATCGGTTTTCGGCTCTTTGAACACAATCATCAGGCCGCTGAACTCACGCACGCAGGTCGGGTGTTTGTCTCCGAGGCGCGTGAGGTCATTTCT
>JAATEV010000018.1 GCA_015655585.1 Terriglobales bacterium
AATGGGTTATAAGCTTGGGCGATTGCGCTGGATTAGTGCTGGCCGAGGCCGCAGGCGCTGGGAACGTGGGGATCGCAGGTGGGGACGGGCAGAACACTGACGCGTTCCATGGTGATCTTGCTGGGAGTCGCGGCGGACGAGATCTGTGTGGAGGCAAAGGCGCCGGTAAGAGCCAAGGCAACGACGAAAGCGCGGACGATATTTTTCATTTGGGTATAACTCCTTTTGAATGTTTCAGGTAATGGGTTATAAGCTTGGGCGATTGCGCTGGATTAGTGCTGGCCGAGGCCGCAGGCGCTGGGAACGTGGGGATCGCAGGTGGGGACGGGCAGAACACTGACGCGTGCCATGGTGATCTTGCTGGGGGTAGAGGCCGACGAGATCTGAGTGGAGGCAAAGGCGCCGGTAAGAGCCAGGGCAACGACGAAGGCGCGGACGATGTTTTTCATTTGGTTACAACTCCTTTTGAATGTTTCAGATACTGGGTTATAAGCTTGGGCGATTGCTCGGGATTAGTGCTGGCCGAGGCCGCAGGCGCTGGGAACGTGGGGATCGCAGGTGGGGACGGGCAGAACACTGACGCGAGCCATGGTGATCTTGCTGGGGGTAGAGGCTGACGAGATCTGAGTGGAGGCAAAGGCGCCGGTAAGAGCCAGGGCAACGACGAAAGCGCGGATAAGGGTGTTCATTTTTGGATTACCTCGAAAGTGGTATTTACTTCTAAAATTTCGCTGGACACATCAACTGAAATAAACATAAAATGTAAACTTGGATAAGTCCAATATAATGAGATATATAAGGCGATATTAAACACATAATATTACCGAAGTAATTTCTGGTTTTTACATGAGCAGAACCCTGCATTCAAGCCTTGGGGATGGCTTGAAAAAGACTGGCTGTGGGTGGGGTGCGGCGGGGGATTTTAAAAGCGAAGAGGGGATGGGGGCGCCTTCCGGGAGGCACCTTTGCGGGGAAAATCTTTGTTTTCTGTCGGTTTCGCTTTAGAGGCGGGTTGCGCTTCTGGGTGTTTTCTGGTCAGGTCGTGCGGATCGAGAGGCTGGGATGCAGGTTTGGGAGGGGGTGCGGCGGATGGTTTATGCAATCTTCTGCGTGGTCCACCTGTGGTGATTTGGTGGTAAATGGGTGGACCACGCAGTGGAAATTACGCTTGTACGGTCTCGGGTGGGGCAACCTCGGCCTTTGCCTCGGAGGCTGGCACGGGCGGCGCGGAGGGTTTTCCGGCAGCGGCAGGAGGTGCTGCCGGCTTTTTGGGAGCAGGCGGCTCGGCCTTCTTCGTGGGGGCGAGGATCGCGTGGAGCGTGGTTCCCTCCATGCGCGGCATGAACTCCACCGTTCCCGCGTCGCCGATATCGACAATCAGGCGGTTGATGATCTTGTAGCCCAGGTCGCGGTGGGCCATCTGGCGACCTTTGAAGCGCAGCGATGCCTTGACCTTGTCGCCTTCGCCCAGAAAGCGCACGGCCTGGTTTTTCTTGGTCTGGTAGTCATGCTCGTCTACCGTGACGGAGAACTTCACCTCTTTGATGGTGATGATCTTCTGTTTTTTGCGGGCTGCGCGGTCGCTCTTGTCCTTCTCGTAAAGGAACTTGCCGTAGTCCTGAATCTTGCAGACCGGCGGAACGGCGTTGGGGGAGATCTCGACGAGGTCGAGCGCTCGCTCACGAGCCATCTTGAGAGCTTCGAACGGGGCCATTACCCCTAGCTGCTCGCCGTTCTCGTCAATGACGCGAACCTCGCGTGCGCGGATACGTTCGTTGGTACGGATAAAAGACTTTGCGGAACGTTTATCGATCGGTGGAATAATTCGCCTCCACAGCGGGCATCTGGCCTCGCCATGCTTTCTCAAGGTAATTGGATGCAGTTTGTATATGGGGCCGCTGCTGCAAAGTGAAGTATAGCATCGTCTTGGGAATCCTGTTCGCGGCGGAAGGCGCCGACGGTAGGTTTATTTGAAGTCACTGATTCCATGCCTCCTTCTGGCGTGTCAGGGGAGCATTTTGGGGGAGGCAATAGAATGGCGCAGATGAAAATAACACTCCACATCAGCTTTCCCGGCAATTGCGAGGAAGCCTTCCGTTTTTATCAGCACTGCCTGGGAGGCGAGATCACAACCATGCTGAAATGGGGCGATTCGCCGATTGCGAATTTATTCCCCTTGGCTTGGCATGGAAAGATATGTCACGCGACGCTTGATCTGGGAGCGGCCGTTCTGCACGGAGCCGATCCGCCTCCACGCGAGCAGGAACGCTTTGGCGGTTTTCAGATTCTGCTTGGGGTGGAAGATGCCGCCCGGGTGGAAGAGGTCTTCAAGGCGCTTGCAGAGGATGGCGCCGTCAAGCTGCCGCTGCAGAAGACCTTCTGGGCGGAACGCTACGGTATCCTCGTGGACAAATTTGGCGTTCAATGGAAGGTCCAGTCTCAAGAACCTCCTGAAGCGAGAGTGCAATCTCAGGTTTCATAAGCCAAAGGCCTCGGGTGCAGGCCGTTTGAGCAGGGTGGATTCAGGCCGACCTGCTGGCGAAGAGCCCGGAATCCTTTTGAAAATGCTTCCCCATGCTGTATGTTTGCTCGGAAACCCTTTCCCGGAGAGATAGTAATGAGACGACGGATTCTGCTGGTGGACGATGAAGTAGCCATTCTGCTGACCCTGAAGGCCGTTCTCGAGATCGGCGGGTTCGACGTCGATACGGCCGCGTCCGGACGCGAAGGCGTCTCCCGGCTGCACACGCACGAGTACCAGATGCTCATTACCGACATGCGGATGGAGCATGACGAGGCCGGGATGGAGGTCATCCACGCTGCCCGCAATGCCGCGTATCGTCCGGCAATTGCACTGCTCTCCGCCTTTCCGGTGGCCGAAGAGGACTGGCAGGAGATGGGAGCGGACAAACTGCTGGTGAAGCCGACGCATACCCGCGTGCTGCTCGAACAGATCGAGCGGATGTTCGACAGCCACGAAAAGAAGCTGGCCAGTCCGGATGCGGCTACGTCTCCTGTAAAGATTCCGGACAGCGTCTCGGCGAAGAAGACTCCGGCAAGAAAAACGGCGGTGAAGAAGGCAGCCAGCAAGGCTCCGAAGACGAAGGCCACAACAGTAAAAACGCCCGCAGCCGTAAAGAAAGCTGCAACCGCGAAGAAGGCTGTTGCAAAGAAGGCAACGGCGGCAAAGACTCGCCCGATTGCTGTAGCCGCGAAGAAATCCGCAACGAGGCCGAAGCTTCGAGCGTAGAGGCGCTTGAAAGATCGGTTTTGCCGCGTGGAAAATTCCCTTGGCGACTAAAGTCGCGTTGAATGCGGGAGATTTACGGCGGGGCTAAAGCCCCGCGCCTTCAAAACAGCCACGCGCAACGTTCTCTAAAGCCTCGCTCTTTCAAAAGAGCGACTTTTTCAGCATCCTCGTAAGCTGGGGGCGGGCTTATACGGAGCTGTGTTGCTTGATGAAGGTGCGCAGGGCCAGGTTCAGGTCCATGGCTTTCTGGACGCCGCTATCCAGCAGCCGCAGCCAGTCGGTGGCCGGAGCTTTCAGCTCGACCGTGCCCAGCAGATAGCTGGTCTGGACCACGATTTCCAGCGCGTTGCTCAGATCATGGGCAATGCGTCGCATCTCGACCGCAATCTCTTCGGGAATCTCCTCGCCGGAGCTCGGCGCGGGCATATCTGCAGGGTTCTTTTCAGTCATGGTTGGAGAGACGCACCTTTACGTTTGGTTAAGACGCATTTTTTTTCAAAGAGGATTCACCTTGTCTGTCGAATTGACATGGGCCGCCGGGTTTGTAAAACTAAAGATCGGTTAGCGTGTGTGCCCGCGCCCTTCGGGGGCAGAAGGGAATCACGCCGCGCCGTAGTGGCGGAATTGGCAGACGCGCATGGTTCAGGTCCATGTACTCGCAAGGGTGTGGGGGTTCGAGTCCCCCCTTCGGCACCAAAATATTTGGTTCCTTCATGAAACGAGCATCCCGCGGGGTGCTCGTTTTTCATGAGCTGTGAATCGTAAGGCGCAGTCGGAGAATCTTCTTAAGGAAAGAACATGCCTACCAAGCTCGAAGAGATCCTCGCCAATACACTGCTCGAAGTTCAGGTCCGCAAGTCTGCTGCCGACTACGGCCTTCTGGAGAGACAGGCCGCCGCGCATACTCCGCGAGGCTTTATCGCCGCGCTTCGCTCTACCGCTGCCACGCATCCGGCCATCATCGCGGAGCTGAAGAAGGCATCGCCCTCGAAGGGGCTGATCCGCGCCGAGTTCGACCCCGTCGCACTGGCTGGCGCGCTGGAGGCCGCAGGAGCTGCGGCGTTGTCCGTTCTCACCGACTCCGCTTATTTCCAGGGCTCGCTCGCCAATCTGGAGAAGGCCTCGGCCGCAGTCCGGATTCCCTGCCTCCGCAAGGACTTCGTCGTCGATCCCTTCCAGATTCTGGAGGCGCGCGCCGCCGGAGCCGATGCGATCCTGCTGATCGTCGCCGCGCATGACGACGCCACGCTGGCCTCCCTGCGCGACCAGGCAGCCACGCTGAACCTCGACGTTCTTTGCGAGACCCACAACCGCGAGGAGATGCAGCGCGCCATCGATCTGGGCTTCGGCCTGATCGGCGTCAACAGCCGCGATCTCCGCACCTTCACCATGCATCCTGAGCTGCTGCCGGAGCTGGCGAGCCTTGCCCCGGCGGGCTCCGTGCTGGTGGCCGAGAGCGGCCTGCGGAGCAGGGAAGACATTCTCGCGCTGCGCGAGGCCGGATACCACGCCTTCCTCATCGGCGAGACGCTGATGCGCGAGGCTGACCCCGCCGCCACGCTCGCCCTGTTGCTCGATCGCCAGTACGCTGCGGGAGTCTGACCATGTGGATCAAGATCTGCGCCAATACCAGCCTTGAGGATGCGAAGCTTGCGGCGGAGCTTGGCGCGGATGCCGTAGGCTTCGTCTTCGCGCCCAGCGTCCGGCGGGTTACGGTGGCCGAGGTCGCGCAGATTACGCCGCACCTGCCCGCTCAGGTGGAGCGCGTCGGCGTCTTTCCCGCGCTTCCGGCGGAAGAAATTGCCCAGGCCGTGCAGCAGGCGCAACTTACCGCGGTGCAGTTGCACGGCGGCTTCGACGCGGAGCTGATTGAGCGGCTGCATCGGCTGCTCGGTGAGACGGCGATCATCCAGACCGTCCACTGGCAGGTGGACGCCGACGAGGCCAGCGGCGCGGCCGTTCGCGCGCATCTCAGCCAGCTCGTCGCGCAGGGTATCGTGGAGCGCGTTCTGATTGATTCCAAGGTCGGCAACGCCACGGGAGGCACGGGCACGCCCTTCGACTGGAAGGCCGCGCGCATCGCTCTTAGCGAGGCCGCACGCGGTCTCAAGCTCATCGTCGCAGGAGGGCTTCGTCCCGAGAATGTGGCCGAGGCCATCGCGAATTTAGAACCGTGGGGAGTGGATGTCGCCAGCGGCGTCGAGGCCGAGCCGAGGCGCAAGAGCCCGGAGAAGCTGGAAGCCTTCCTCCGTAACGCACGAGGCGCGGAGAGTCCTTCCAGCTAAGCCGAGGTTGTTGATTTGTGTGGGAGAGGGATGATGATCCGGGCGGAACGGGCTTCGTTTCCTGCTCGTTCCTTGCCTTGTGGGATCGGTGTTGCATCGCAGCGTTAAGCCGCCGCGCAAACAGATTTAGCTGTGGTGCGGAGCTGCCTGATGCACATGCGCCTTCGGAGTGCGGTCGTGATAGCTCTGCTGCCGAACATGCGCCGTCTCCTCGTGGGGACGCGCCGAGGCCAGGGCCGGAGCCAGGGCAAGCAGCGTCGCGATGGTGGTTTTAAGCTTCATACGAATAACCTTTCTGCTACGTCTAATAAGATTCCTGGAGGACTTCTCCGGATTCAAGATTCTGTAACAGAAAAGGTGTCTTCGCAGCGCGAAAAAGCGATGCTGTTGTTTTGAAAGAGCCTAGTGTTGCGCCCGCTCCACCAGGCTCTTTGCGAAGTAGTTTTCTACCTTCGCGCGGGTGCGCAGCATCTCCCAATAGGCGTTGCCCAGCACCTGCGCCCGCTCTTGCCGCAGCTCTACGAGGATGCTCTGCTGCACCTGCGGATCGCTGAGGTCGCGCTGGCCTGCGGGGGAGCGTTCGATCAGCCGGTAGATCACGTAGGCGTCGGGCTTCTCCGACTTCGCCTCGTGCGTCAGCGCGTCCGTGGCGGAGTGAGCCAGCACGCCGGTAAATCCCCCCGCCTTCAGCCGCTTGATCGCCTCCGCGTCTCCTGTCGCCGCTTCGAGCTGCGACTCCAGAACCACGCCCATGTCGCCCTGATTTTTCTTCGACTGCTCATCGTCGGAGAACGAGGCCGCCAGTCTGCCGAAGTCCGCGCCCTGTTCCAGTTGGCTCAGCAGCCACGTGGCCTTGCCGCGGTTGTCCGGCTTCACCACGATCTCCGCCAGGTGATATCCCGGCTCCGTCTGGTTGAACGCGTCTTTGTGCATCGCGTAGTAGTGCGCGACGTCCGCATCCGTCACCCGGATCTTCGAGTTGATCACCATGTTGTAGAGCTTCTCCTGCGAGCGCTCCTGTCGAATCTGCCGCTTCAGGTCGTCCAGCCCCAGCCCGATCGTCTTCAACTGCTGCAACTGCGCGTCGAACTCCTCCTTCGAGAAGTCTGCCCTCAGGTCGTCGAACTGCTCGCCCACCTCTTCCGGCGTCGCCGCCACATGCATCCTCTCGGCCTCCTGCTGCAAGACCTCTTCCTGGATTAGTTGCAGCAGTACCTGGAGCCTCAGCGCATCGCCGTTGTCCACGGCATTTCCCGGAGTTCCCGTGCCGACCTCCATCCGGTACCGCGCCTCCACCTGCGGGCGATAGATGTAGCGGCCATTCACCTTCGCCATAGCGTCCTTCGGCGCTGCCTCGTTCTGGCAGCCCATCAGGCCCATGCAACAGCAGGACGTCATCACCACCGACAGATAAACCGCTCTCTTCAATCCTGCCCCAGCTCCCTCAGCGCATCGATCTTACGAGAGAGGAAGCCCCACGGTACATCTCCCTCTATCCTTGCCTCGTCGATGAAAAACGTCAGCATCTGTTGAATGTTAAGCAACTCTCTTTTTCGATACTAAGCAACTCTCCTTTTCGATGCGAGTCCTCCGCCGCAGATATCTCTTCCTATGGAAACAAAAAGCCTTCCGATCTTCCCATAAGAAGGAGAAGAAGACCGAAAGGCTTTGGAGCTGAGAGAAACAGCAGGTTTAGACAAACCGACGACGAAGCACTCCGGCGGCTCCGAGGATGCCCGTTCCCAGTAGAAGCAGGGAAGAGGGCTCAGGAGTTGCAGCCGTGGGCGCGGTATTGATCGCAGACAGGCCCGTGCTGCCGGAGGCGTCCTGAATGTCCGCAACGAAGTAATAGCCGTTGCTGTTCGCAACAAAGCTGCTGTAGGAGATGCCCGCCGCATCGGTAATGTCGAAGACCAGGGGGCCGTCATTGTGCGCGTTGGAGCCGTTGCCCGGATTCGAGATGTAGTAGTCGAACGTTCCCAGAGCAGGACCATTCGTCGTGAAGGTGTTCAGGTGGATATCGCCCGAGTCCCACGGAGAGCTGATGTTCGAGATCGAGATCGTGGGATCGCCGTCAAGGTTGAAGGCAAACCCCGGATGGTTATTGCTTCCCGTACTGACGAAATAAGAGGCTCCGTCGGTCAGGGTAACTGTAACTTCCATCTCGGTGGAACTGAGCTGATTGAGATCGACATTGAAGCAGCACTTACCGGCCTGAGAGCCGATGAAGAGTTGATCCGCCTTTGCAACGGAGGCAGTCATTCCCGTGACGATCAATGCAAGACAGACGCAAAAGAAAATCTTCCTGGTAATCAATTGGGTGGTCCTTTCCATGGAGAACCCTCAACGTCTTCCAGTAAGTGGCCCCAGAACTGGTATGACAAGTGGTTCCTTCCGTATACCTGTAGATATGCATTCATCTGGCCAATCTTTCCTTAAGCGATCCTGAATCCATAAACTAATTTGTTTCAGTTGTTTACAAAGAAATTCCCGTTTCGGGAGGGAATTAGGCTAGGGATGTGTGAAATAAATTGCACTTTGCCGATGGAAATGGATTGCCCATGATGTCAACTGTCGTGTTTTCAATTACTTAATTGGTGAAAGCCACAAGGATATTTTCTTAAGATTCGCTTAATATTTGCTTTCCCGCATAACGAGTTACCAAAGGGATTGCACACGCAAAATCGGCGCGAGGGTAAGGCTCATCAGCGTTCAACAGGCAAACGAAAGCGGCGAAGCATGACATGCTTTGCCGCTTTCGTTTGCGTCGCCTATGTTCGGAATTTAGCGATGCCCGCCATGACCGCCACCCGGTCGGCCGTGGCCGCCGCCTGGTCTTCCATGACCGCCTCCGCCGGGTCTGCCCCCAGGGCGGCCGTGATACACAGGCCGTCCGCCATACCGGCGTCCCGGAACATACCGTCCTCCGCGAGCGCCTACGAAGCGATGCCCGCCCCAGCCGTGTCCATAGCCCCAGTTCCTCCAGGGGCCGACCCCGAGGAAGATGCCGTTATAAAAATATCCCGGCCCATAAAAACCGACGGGCGCGCACGCATACGGAGGATACTCATAGTATCCATAGGGGCAGGTCGGCGGAACGCCGATGTTGATGGAAACCTGCGCCTCGCTCTTCGGCGTCAAACCCAGCGACAGCAGCAATGCCACCATCACGAACAAGACCTTTAATCCACGCATTAAATCTTCTCCTAAAGTGCCACGATCTCGAAACCCTGCTGTATCGCAGCGTCTCGCTCATACTAGTCCATCGACGCGTCGCGGCGTAACATGATCGTCTTCGGCGTATGCAAGAGATCAACCCTCTTTGTGGTGTGCCGAAACCAAATGTGCTGCAATCAGGAACCGCAAGCGATGAGTTTCGCCAAGCAATCCCTGCAAGCCGATCTGGCTTACTCCGAGTGGGCCACAGGCCGTTTGCTCGATGCTGCCACCCTGCTGACGCCGGAAGAGAGAACTCGCGACCTCGGCCTCTCGCACCGCAGCGTCCTCGGCACTCTCAGCCACGTCTACGAGAGCGAACAGTTCTGGATCGGCTGCCTCCTCACGCACACCCTGCCTCCGATGTACGAGGTCGGCAACTCCGATACAGAGCCGGAACACATGTTCGAAGAGTTGCAACAGCTCTGGCCCGGAGTATGGCTTTCGGCCAGACAGTGGCTCGCCACCGTGCCTGAAGAAGAGCTGGCCCATGCCATTCCGTGCAGGATCACGCCTGAGGCCGAGCGTCCCTTTCCCCGCTGGGAGCTGATTCGACACTCCGTCAATCACGCCACGCAGCATCGCGGACAAGTCGTTGCGATGCTGCGGATGCTGGGCAAGCAGCCACCCAACGTAGACATCATGGGCTTCTACCTGTCGCAGTAAATCGTCAGGCCGGAACTTCCATTCCCAGCTCCCGAGCCATAAACGCATACTGGTCCACCGCGGCCTCCAGACGCTTGCGCAGCGGCATTCCCGCTCCATGCCCGGCGCGCGTCTCCACGCGGATCAGGACCGGGTTCGTGCCTGCCTGCGCCGCCTGCAACGCCGCCGTGTACTTGAAGCTGTGCGCCGGATACACCCGGTCGTCATGGTCCGCCGTCGTAATCAGCGTCGCGGGATACTCCGCGCCTTCGCGCACATTGTGCAGCGGCGAGTATTTGTAGATCGCCGCAAATTCCTCCGCGTTCTCCGTAGGCGAGCCGTACTCTGCCTTCCACGCCCAGCCGATCGTGAACTGGTCGAAGCGCAGCATGTCCATCACGCCCACCGCGGCGTGTACTGCGCCGAAGAGATCGGGCCGCTGCAACTCGCAGGCCGCCACCAGCAACCCGCCGTTGCTCCCGCCCGAGATCGCCAGTCGCTTCGGCGAAGTGTACTTGTTCGCCACCAGCCACTCCGCCGCGGCGATGAAGTCGTCGAAGACGTTCTGCTTCCGCACGCCCGTCCCAGCCTCGTGCCAGGCTTCGCCATACTCGCCGCCGCCGCGCAGACTCGGCTGCGCGTACACCCCGCCCATCTCCATCCACAGCACCAGCGTGGGCGAGAACTCAGGCATCAGCGAGATATTGAACCCGCCATACGCATACAGCAGCGTCGGAGCGTCTCCGTTCAGCGCCAGCCCCTTCTTATGGCTCACGAACATCGGTACCCGCGTGCCGTCTTTGCTCGTGTAGAAGACCTGCTCGGTGGTGTATTCAGACGGGTCAAACAGCAGCTCCGGCCTGCGAAACAGCGTGGACTGCCACGTCTTCATGTCCAACCGGTACGTCATTCCCGGCGTGGTGAAGTTCGAGAACTGGTAGAAGGTCTCCGTGTCCTCGCGTCTGCCGCCGAAGCCTCGCACCGTCCCGATCCCCGGCAGCGCTAGCCGCTCGATCAGGGAGCCATCGCGCCCATGCAGCGTCACCACGCTCTGCGCGTCCGTCAGGTAGCTCACGATAAACGTGTCGTCGATCATCGAGACATCGTCCAGATTGTGCTCATTCTCGGGAATCACCGTCGTCCAGTTCTCCCGCCCCGGCTGTTCGAGATCAATCGCGATCACCTTGCCGTGCGGAGCATCCAGCGTCGTCCGCAGCCAGAAGGTGGTGCCGTCGTTCTCGATCGGCGCATACACCGCGTCCGGCGTATCGATCAGCTTCACAACCGGAGCCTCCGGTTGTGCAAGGTCCATCACCGAAAGCTCATTATTCGGACTCGTCCCCTTGCTCTGGTACAGCACAAGGTAGCGGCCATCGTCAGTTACTTGTGCGCCAATGTTGATCTCGCCGTCGTCCGGCCTCTCGAAGATCAGTTTGTCTTCGCTCTGCGGCGTGCCCAGTTTGTGCAGATAGACCTTGTGGAAGTAGTTCGCCGCCTTCAGCGCCTCGGCATCATGCACACCCTCTGCGGGAGCGTCGTACCGCGCATAGAAGAACCCGCTTCCGTCCTTCAGCCACGAGGCTCCGCTGAACTTCGACCATCGCACCACGTCCGGCAGGTCTTCGCTCGTCGTCACATCGCGAACATGCCAGCGCACCCAGTCGCTGCCCGCCTCGGCAACCGAGTAGGCGGCAAGCCCGCCGTCGTCCGTAATGCTCAACCCGCTGATCGCCACCGTCCCGTCTTCCGAGAGAGTATTCGGGTCCAGCAGCACCTTCGCCTCACCCTCCAACCCCTCCTGCCAGAAGAGCACGTTCTGGTTCTGCAAGCCACTGTTGTGCGCGTAGAAGTACCGCGTCCCCCGCCGCGCCGGAGCGGTGTAGCGAGCGAAGTTCGTCAGCTCCATCAGCCGCGACAGCATCCTCTCGCGCCCCGGTGTCTCGGCCAGATACCGCTGCGTCAGCTCGTTCTCCGCATCGACCCACGCCTTCACCTCGGCCGAGTCCACGTCCTCCATCCAGCGGTAAGGATCGAGCACCGTGGTGCCGAAGTAAACATCGGCCTGATCGCTCTTGCGAGCAGCCGGATAGGCAAGAACAGGGGAGACAGGGTTCATTGATTCGCTTTCTTTCCGTGGAGAGAGAAACACAGCCACCAGACACCACTGAGTCTACTTTAAATGCGCCCTGACGCCGGGCGGACGGCACTTCTGCGTGGGTCTCCCGTTGGTCGACGGAAGGATTTTCCATCCGACCAACGGGAGGCCACGCGCCTCTTTAAGAGGGCGCGCGAACGTCCCAAGTACACTGAATCCATGAGGCTCCTGCTCACTGCGCTGTTCCTCGCCCTCGCACCCGCGCTCGTCGCGCAAACCACCCCGCCCGCGCAGACCCCGCAGCAAGCGACGCAGCCTCCGCAGCAGGACCAGACCTACACCCTTCGCACCCAGTCCAGCATCGTCCTCGTTCCTACCACCGTCCAGACCAAGCACGGCGACATCATCTACACCCTCAAGCAGAACCAGTTCGTCGTTGAAGACAACGGCGTTCCCCAGACCGTCCATCTCGATCAGGATAACGACGCCCTCGGCCTCACCCTCGTCGTCGTCGTCCAGTGCAGCCGCTCCGCCGGATACGAGTTCCCCAAGATCGACGGCCTCGGCACCATGATCGACGACATCGCCGGAGGCGCACCCCGGGAGATCGCCGTCGTCACCTACGAGTCCGCGCCGCTGCTCCTCAGCAAGTTCTCCAGCAGCCCCGCCGCACTGGGCCGGGCCCTCGGCCAACTCGCCCCCTGCGAGGGCGACGGCGTAGCCACGCTCGACGCCGTCAACTACGCCACCAAGCTCCTCGACGCCCAGAAAGACCACAACCGCCACGCCATCCTGCTCATCAGCGAGACTCGCGACCACGGCAGCGTCACCAAGGCCGCCGAAGTCATCGCCGCCCTTGGCCGCACCAACACCATCGTCGACTCCGTAGCCTTCGGCCCCGGCAAGACCGAGATTCTCAGCGACCTCAAGTACGGCGGCGGCAGCGGCCCCATCGGTCTTCTCCTCATGGCCGTTCAGGCGCTCCGCAAAAATACCGCCCGCGAGCTGGCTGCGCTCTCCGGCGGCGAGTACATCAACTTCACCACGCAGAAGGGCTTCGATGCAGGGCTCCACTCGCTAGCCAACCACATCCACAATTACTATCTCCTCAGCTTCCAGCCCAAAGCCGAGGCCAACGGCGAACCTTCTTCCGGAATGCATCGCCTTCGCGTCACTGTTCCCGACTACCCAGACGCCAAGATTCGTTTCCGCGAGAGCTACTTCGCCGGTCAGTTGGATACTTCTGCTATTCCCGATAACTAGTCCTGCCGGGCGTTCGCACGCCTTTGTAAAGCTTCGCGTGGGCCTTCCGTTGGTCGGATGAAAGACTCTTCCACCGACCAACGGGAGGTCCAAGCGAAGCGACATACAGCACGAAGTGCCGCCCGTCCGGCGTAAGGGCGCTTTTAAAACGCATAAACCCGGCTTTTGGGCCGGGGTTTATGCGTTTCTATCTGTGCAACTCTTACGAGAGAACTGGCAGGTTCAGCGTTTGGCCTACCGAAATATGGTCCGGGTTGTCGATGCCGTTCGCCTTGGCGATCTCGGGATACTTGTGCGCGCTGCCGTAGAACAGCAGGCTGATCGTAGACAGATTATCGCCCGACTTGATCGTGTACGGCTGCTCCGCGCCGCCGGTCGTCGCGATCTCGTGGTGCAGGTCCGAGTACGTCGCGTCCACCTTCTTGATCGCGTCCCAAACGCGGTTCGCAATCACCTCAGAAGGAACTGTGCCCTTCAGGTGCAGCTTCTCGCCGTCCAGATCCACGGATTCCAGCGTCGCACCATAGGGAGCGAACTTCTCGATCGTCTCGATCACCGGGGCATACTTCTGCTTCAACTGTTCCAGATCCGCCATGACGTATTCCTCCTAACAAGGTTGGTCGTACTGACACAATGATCGGTGCGACGCAGCCATACAGCGCCGCCCGCCGGTTTCGAATCTTCTATGAAGTTGTTCCGTGCTTAGACCAGCTTGCTCAACAGCGCTTCCGCCATGCTGCCCATCGAGTTCTGCGGCGCAGCCTGGCCATTCGGCGCAAAGTGCTGGATTACCATCGGCAGCACCGTCGCCAGTGCCGTCTGCACTACCTGCGGCGAGACGCCAAGCTTCTGCGCGGTCGTCTCCACCAGGCCCGTACCGCTCAACCCCTGCTGTACCTGGTCCGGAGTCGCAGTCGCGGCCTGCCCCGCGCCCCATGCGTTCACATGGTCGGCCATGCCATTGTTCTGGAAGGCGTTGAGGACACCCTGAATCCCCTCGGGGTGCTGCGAGAGCGCTTCAATAAAGCCACCGGCAACCTTCGCCGTATCAGTTCCAGCATCCTGGCTGGTCTGTCCTGCCAACGATTGGAGCATGTCCAGAAGTCCCATGGTGTTCACCTCGCCCCCAATCATACTTCTCCGACCTTTGTTGACAAGCCCGCGGAACAAAATTTTATGGTTTCGTCATCCAATTTTGGGACAAGCCCTCATGTGCCCCACATTCCAGACGATATACACTGGCCCTTATGAGCGATCACAAGAAAACTGCAATCGTCACCAAGGATGCTCCCGCCGCCATCGGCCCCTATTCGCAGGCCGTCCAGAGCGGCAACTTCCTCTTCACTGCCGGCCAGCTCGGAGCCGACCCCGCCACCGGCCAGCTCGTCTCCGCCGACGTGGCCGAGCAGACCGAGCAGGCGCTCAAGAACATGACCGCCGTGCTCAAGGAAGCCGGCTTCGAGATGTCGCAGGTCGTCAAGACCACCGTCTTCCTCGTCGCCATGTCTGATTTCGCCGCCATGAATGAGGTCTACGCCAAGTACCTCGCGCCCGAGGGCGTCGCCGCTCCGGCTCGTTCCACCGTCGCCGTCGCCGCGCTCCCCAAGGACGCTCGCGTCGAGATCGAGGTCATCGCCCGGAAGTCCTAACCGCTCCCCGAGCATCCAATCCCCAGCAGAGGAGGCTTGATTCATGGCCGAGATTGAAACCGGAAAAGGCGAAAAGATCCAAAAGACCGAGGCCGAGTGGCGCGAGCTGCTCACCCCGGAGCAGTTCCACGTCCTGCGCGAGGGCGGCACCGAGCGCGCCTTCACCGGCGCACTGGTCGACAACCACGACGACGGCATCTACCACTGCGGGGCCTGCGACGCCCCGCTCTTTACCTCGGACAAGAAGTTCGAATCCGGCAGCGGATGGCCCAGCTTCTGGCTACCCGTCTCGCCCGACGCCATCGAGGCTCGCGAGGATAACTCGCACGGAATGAGAAGGATCGAGGTTCTCTGCGCCCGCTGCGGCGGCCACCTCGGCCACCTCTTCCCCGACGGCCCCAACCCCACCGGCCTGCGCTACTGCATCAACAGCGCATCGCTGAACTTCAACAAGCAGTAACTGCATAAAAACAAACAGCAAAAGCCCCAGCTAGCAGGTCCATAGCTGGGGCGATTCTGTTTCTGAAAGATTCTAGGAGACTTAGCCCTTAACGATCTTGCCGGTCTTGATACAGCTCGTGCAGACGCGCATCCGGCGGCTCACGCCATCGACCACGGCCTTCACCGGCTGCAGGTTCACGTTCCAGCGACGCCGCGTGGTGTTGTGGGCGTGCGAGATGTTGTTTCCGAACTGCGGACCCTTGCCGCAGAGTTCACATTTAGCTGCCATGACAAATGACTCCAATCTCTGATCGCAGTGGCCTTCCCGGAGTGGCAAATCTAATAGACCGGGCCACGGACGCGGCGGGCAAAGAAATCTACCTAACCTCTACCACGTCAAGCACAAGCTGCCGAGCTATCAGCATACCACGACCACCCCCGCCACCTCAATGGACAATTGTCTACATGCGGCCGGTTCGCCTATGGAGCCAGTGATCGAGCAGACTGGACGGGGTAGACGCTTGAATCGACTTTGAAGAGAGAAGGATCGGGCTCGCCCTGTTTGAATTGAGAGACTGTTTCGGTTCTTGTGGTTCCGCTTTGCAGGTCTTCGAGGGTTTGTTCAAGCACGACGCCGAGAGTATTCGATATCCAATACTCTTCTGTTACCTTGCTCTCTGCCCGGGTTCCGTCAGCCGCTGCGGGAATAACCCTGGTGAAGCGAAATCCCTCCGCCTGAAGTCCGCGGATCATGCGGGAAGGCAACCGCTCCACACTCCAGACTTTGGCGATGACCTCAGGACGAGGCATAGGAGCCACACTGGCGGTTTTCGTCGCAGGGTACAGGATGGTGTCTGTACTCTTGCCGGGATCCTTGATAGACACGGCACTCAGGCGTCCGTCCTTGTAGAAAGACTCCTCGCACACGAGGCCTGCCGAGTTGCGGTAGACGTCCATTTCGGAGACGTAAGTCTGCGGCCCATTGGTTCCGTTTACGCTCGTAGCTGTCCGGGTGAGCTTCAGGGTGTAGGGCGCATTCGCCCGTCCCCAGATGGCCGGGTCCACTCTTGGCGGAATCGCAGGCAGTTCCTGCGACAAGCTGGAGGTTGCGGGCAGAATGCAAGCAAGTGCGAAGGCAATGCAGAGACCAGAACGAATACCCATGGTTCCTCTCCTTGAACGGGCACATCTGAATCTGCGATCAGCTTACTCGCAGAGATGTTGTTTTGGGAATCCCAAAAACAACGGCGCTTTCGGTAACTTTGGCCATACCAGAGTTCAATCAGAGCAACGACCTTATCGCCAAAGTGCGGGCTTCGCTCTAACGCGGGAGCAAGAGGAGAGTCTAATTCCCAATGACACCCCCATGGCAACTCCAAGATGCATGGCGTTAGCGATCCTGCTCGCAGCCGGTTCCGTCGCGATCGCCGCCGCTCAAACCAGCGCCAGCCAGACGGCTGCTCCTGCATTTGAGGTGGCGTCGATCCGCCCCCATCAGCCCCCTTTGCAGACCATTATGGGCTTCGAGGCATCGGGTCCTCGACTCAAGCTCGAAGGATATACGCTACGCGGGCTCATCATGGAGGCATACGGCCTCCGGAACTATCAGGTCTCCATTCCAGCGGAGGACAACACCTTCTTCGACGTGGCCGCAAAAGCGGAAGGTGAGGGCTCGCCGACAAGAGCCGAGTTCAGGCAGATGTTGCAGTCGCTTCTGGCCGAACGGTTCCACCTGAAGTTCCATTACGAACCGAAAGAGATGCCCGTCTACGCGTTAGTCGTCGGCAAGGGCGGCACAAAGTTCAAAGAGAGCTCCCCCGATACGATATCGAAAGGCCTCTTCATGGGCGTCAATGGCCGCAATCAGGTCATCACTGCTCCGCGCGAGACCATGGACTCCCTCGCCAACGACATCTGGGGCAGTTTTGTGGATCGACCGGTAGTGGACAGGACGGACCTTCATGGGATGTACAACATCCGGCTGGAGGCCACTCCGGCATTCAGGCTCGCGAATCCGCAGCCGGAAGATATCAGCATCTTCACCGCCGTTCAGGAGCAGCTAGGCCTGAAGCTGGAACCCACCAAAGCCGATGTGCAGGTGTTGGTCGTAGACCACGCGGAGAAACCACTGGAAAACTAACGGCATCTCTCTGCATCAGTAGTGTGGCCTAATGCTGACTGACCATGTGATAAGAGACGATCGGGTTTCCCTGAGAGCATTCAAGTTCTACGGTGCGTCCGCTTGAAAGAGTGTAAGAAACCATGCGCGATTGGTTGCCAGAGCTATCGCTGCGCAACAAGTTGACGATTACTGTACTGGGCTGACTATTGGTAGTAGCCGGAGGATCGGACAGCACCCACATTCCGCCCTGCTTCGCCTTCACACATCGGTTCTCTGGATTCGAGTCGAGACGCAACACCACAGATTGAGCGTTACCGGCGGTCGAGAAGAGGACGCCGACCGCAACTAGGATTGAAAGTCGCATGTATCCTCTTCCACCTACGAACGCGTCGATGATAACAAATTTCGTCGGAACGTTCTTATTCGATGCTATGACTAACCGAAGAACGAAAGCCCACAGGACATGGCGGAGTTGCCGGTAGTGGCTATGGCCACTCGAACGTAGTTTCCGCAAAACGGCATTTGCGGCAACTTTGATTTCCGCAGAATTCGAACTGGTTCATTATCAGTCCGTTACTCCAGCGAAGTAACCCGCCACATCCCCCGCACCGAATTACCAAGAAAGACCTCAGCCCCTCGCAGATCCGCCAGCGTCAAAACCCGCTCCTCCGCCCCAGTCTCCAGCAAATGCTGCCGATAAATCCCCGGCAAAACTCCCGACTCCAGCGGCGGCGTAAACAGCTTGCCATCCACTCGCACAAATACATTGCTGATAGCCCCTTCTGTAATCTCCCCGCGCTCGTTCAAAAAGATCACCTCATCAAAACCCTCCGCCCGAGCCGCTACGAACTCCCGGTCATAAAGCCCCCGCTCAGTCGTCTTATGCCGCAACCAAACATCCCCCGAGTCCACTCGCTCCCGCGAGACCTTCACCCTCCCCCCCGGAGCTTCCGTCAGCTTCGTACTCGTAATCTTCGTACTCCCCCGCGCATCCAGCAGCAGACGCACCCGCACCCGTTCGCCCGGCTGAAACTCCTTCGCCGCCTCCATCACCTGAGTCGCAACCGCATCCCGGTCGCATACAAACCCGAAGTACTCCGCCGATCCCGCCAGCCGGTCCAGATGCATCTCCAGCAGAAAGTATTCGCCCTCCCAAAGCATCGTCTCGATCAGTTCGAACTCCCGCCGCCGCGCAAGAAACCCAGCCTTCAACAAGCATTCTTCATACTCGTCCGAAGCCTTCGAGTCCGCCACAATCCCCCCGCCAACCCCCATCGCCGCCTCGCCATCCTGCAAAACCAGCGTCCGTATCGCCACGTTAAACGTCGCCCGCCCGCCCGGAGCGAAGTACCCAATCGCCCCCGTATACACCCCGCGCGGCCCCCGCTCCAACTCTCGGATAATCTCCATCGTCCGATGCTTCGGTGCCCCCGTAATCGACCCGCTGGGGAAGATGCCTTTGAAGATCTCGTAGTACGAAAGTCCCGGCCGCAGCCGCCCCGAGACCGTCGAAGTCATCTGCAACAGCGTCGCGTACTTCTCCACGCGGAACAGGTCGTCCACCTCCACGCTGCCCATCTCGCACACCCGCCCCAGGTCGTTCCGCAGCAGGTCCACGATCATCACATGCTCGGCGCGATTCTTCTCGTCCCGCGCCAGCCGCAGCATCTGCTCGGCATCTTCCGCGACATCCAGCCCCCGAGGCATCGTGCCCTTCATCGGCCGGGTAACAATCCGCCCATCCTCGATCCTGAAGAACAACTCCGGCGAGAGCGAAAGCACATGCCGCCCCGCAACATTGAGCAACGCCCCATAGGCCACCGGCTGCTGCCGCATCAGCGCGCCAAATGCCGCCTCGGCTGAAAGCTCCGTCCTCACCCGCACCGAATCGGTAAAGTTGACCTGATAAGTCTCCCCCGCGGCGATGTACTCCTTGATCTTCGCGATCCTCTCGCCATACTCCTTCCGCGAGATCGACAGCCCCACCGCCTCCGCAAACGCCCCGGCATCTCCAGCCGCATCGCCCTCCAGCAGCTCACCCGAAGCATGGTCGAAGCTCACGCACTCGCGATACACCCCGAACCAAGCCAGCGGCATCTCCTCCGCGCCCGCATCCACAGCAGCGGCGATCCCTTCAAAGTGATACCCGCACTCATATCCCACATACCCGGCGACAAAACACCCCTCCACCAGAGCTTCCTCCACCCCGCGAAACAGCTCCGGCATCTCCGCCAGTCGCCGCGCCTCCAGCACCCGCACCGGCTCCACAAACAGCAGGCTCCGCCTGTTCTCCTCGTCGAAGCGAGCCGTCTCCAGCAGCACCGACCCCGGTCTCTCCGCCGCTACGCGGCGCATCCAGCCCGGAAGCTCCAACCATCTCCTCAACTTAATTCCCCGGATGATACTCGCGCTCCGTGTGCCCCTTCAGTTGCTCGCGATAGAAGTACACCTCCCGCAGAGCGCCCGTGCTGTACCGCTGCGCCTGGTCGCCAAAGTGCTTCGAAGCCGGATCGCCGCTCTCCCCGCCCGCCGTCACCGCCTTCGCCCTCACCTTGTCGCCGAACTCCACCACCGCCACAAAGCTGTTCCCGCTCGTGCCGTACCACTTCTTCGTACCCGGATAAGACTTCGCCCCAAACGAAGCCAGCGATCCCCACAGCGACGAAGTGAACCCCACCGGAATGCTCGGCTTCGCATCGTCGAACGGCTGCACAATCGCCCCATTCACCCGCTGATACCGATTGATCTCCCCCCACGGAATCTTCCACGAGGAGCCAGCGCCAAAGTCCGCCGCCAGCTTGTCCGAGGCCGCCGCCAGCGAGGCCAGCAGCACCTTCCCCGGCACCTGCACAGCAATAAACTCCGCCGCCGGAGTCCCACCTCCCCGCGCCGCTCCGCCCGCCTCACGCCGAACCTCTTCGCCCCAGAACACGGCCAGCGAAGTAGGCACCGAACCCACCGCCCACCGCCGATCCCACGCCTTCAGCAGAGCCACCTGCTCGGCAACCTTAGCCTTGGCAGGATCACCCGCCGGAGCCGCATCCCAGGCCTTCACCAGCGCCGGCAGCGTAATCTCGAACCACGGCAGATAGCTGTCATAAGCCGCCCCAATCAGCGAGTCCAGCGTAAAGTCCCGCTTGTCCTTCAGCACGCGAATCGCGTGCAGCCCCCGCGCCGACTCCGTTCCCATCTCCACATACGACGGAAAGTCCGCCTTCTTCAAGCTGTCCACGCCCGCGCCCCACCACGGCGAATTATTCGCGTTGTACAGCCATCCATTCTTCGGGTTCAGCAGGTGCGGAACCGCCTCCAGCGTCATCAACCCATGCCAGTCCGTCGCGGGATCGCTTCCATCCACCGGCTTCGTAAAGTCGAACCGCGTCTCCCGCTTCGGAATATAGTTCCCATGCCAGTAAGCGATGTCCCCATCCGCATCCGCGAAGATCGTATTGTTCGACGAGTTCGCCATCAGCTCCATCGTCTTCTGATACTCCTTATAGCTCCGAGCCTTCGTCCGCAGGTACGACTGCTCCAGCGCCTCCACCGGCCTCTGCATCAGCGCAATCGTTACCCACTTGCCGTCCAGCCGCCGAGTCACCGGCCCATGCTTCGTCTTGTAGATCGTGAACCGCCTCTCCGCCATCCCACCAGCGGTCTTGTACGGAACCACAACCTCCTTCGCAATCATCGGCAGCTCTTCCTTGCCGTACTTGTAGAAGAACTTGCCATTGCGCTCAACCACCGTCTCCACAAACTCATCCACCGCATCCACGCCGCTCGAAGTATGCATCCACCCCGCGCGATCATTGAAGCCCTGATAGATAAAGAACTGCCCCCAGGTCACCGCGCCGTAAGTATTCAGACCTTCGTCGCTCACCATCTGCAACTCCGACCGGAAGAAGAACGAAGTATGCGGATTAATCAGCAGCAGCGAGTGATGTCCCGCCGTATTCGAAGGCCCAATCGCAATCCCGTTCGAACCCGAAGGCTCCTTCATCAACTCATCTTCCACATCGAGACGATCATCCACACGAGCCACCGTAACCCCACGCGAATCTGCAGCCGCCACCGAAGCGGGCTTCCCATAAAAAGCCTCCAACTGCCCCAGATCCACCCGCTCCATGTCCCCGCCAATGCTCCCCTCGGTAAACGAGAGAGCCGTCCAGGGCTCAAAGTGCCGAATCACCCGAGGCTTCACCTCCGGATGCTTCGCCAGATAAAAATTCAACCCATCGGCAAACGAATCCATCAAAGCCTTCAGCCAAGCCGGACTCTTCGCATACTCCGCCTTCAGCTCCTCCGGATCGATAAACAGCCTCATCCGCAGGTCCTGATACACCTTTCCCTCACCCTCCGCCTGGGCCAGCCAACCCATCGAGTTCAGGTAGTTCGTCTCCACGCGGTTGAAGTCGTCCTCGGCCTGCGCATACTCCATCCCGAAGACGGCATCGGCGTCGGTCTTGCCATACACATGCGCAATCCCCCAGTCGTCCCGCACAATGGTCACGCTCTGCGCCTCGCGCTGCCACCGAGCCATCTCCGCCGCCGTAGCCGCATGAGCAACCGGACAAGCCAACATCGTCGCCGCAACCGCCAGAACCGTCTTCAAACCAGCCGTAGTCTTCAAAACTCTCTCCTCAACATCAAAACGGGGATGGTTCGAGTCTGCCACACTTTCCCTGAACCATTAAACTCGCCACGCTAGACAGCTTGGATTTCCGACTGCGGTTCAGTTGGCATGATCCGGTATCCCCGTAGTCCATAAAAGATTACGAATCCATAGCAGAGGAACGGAACGAATAACGAGTGATGGATACCGTACCGGTCCGCGAGCCAACCCATCAGAACGGGTATCGCCGCACCTCCTACAATTCCTTGCACCAGGATTTCAGAAGCTCGCCCGGTAAGTGGCCCCAGCTCCGCCACGGCGAGCGTGAAGATGGTTGGAAACATAATCGAGTTGAACAGACCCACCAGGATGATCGTGACGACAGAGAACAGGCCATGTCCCAGGAAGGACGCAAGAACAAACAGGGCTGCGCCTGCCCCGGCCCAGGCTAGAAGCCGATTTGGAGCAAACCGCTGCATAACAGCAGACCCCGCGAACCTTCCAAGCGCGGTAAGGAGCCAAAAGAGTGAGAGCAGCTTCGCTCCGGTTTTGAGTGGCAGGTTTCCAATCTCCGGTTCAGCAAGGTATTTGACCAGGTAGCTGGCCACACTCACTTCGGCTCCCACATAGATAAAGATGGCTATCGCGCCCAGGTATAGGTGTGGGTGATTCCAGATGCTGTCCTGCTTGGAATCCAGACTTCCCGGTCGAAAGTCGCGTGTCATCTCAAGGCGGGGAAAACGATACAGGGCGATGGTGAGAGCGAGAATCACCATAGTTCCGGCAATGAGCAAGTACGGGAGCTTAATGCTCGTTGCCTGATGAACTCTATACGCAGCCAGAGCGGCTTCACCTGACGGGCGCACTGCAGACTCAGCAACGCTTCCGAGGATGAGGATGCTACCGAAATACGGGGCAACGGTATCTCCCAAAGTGTTGAAGGCCTGCGTCAAGTTCAATCTGCTGGCAGAGGAAGAAGGTGGCCCCAGGATTGCCACATACGGGTTTGCCGACACTTGAAGCGCGGTTATCCCTGCTCCTAGAACGATCTCTGCGACAAGGATGAATGAGTAAGACGCGACCGATGCAGCAGGCAACACGAGCAACGCCCCAACCCCAATAGCCAACAGCCCAACTACCATAGTTTTCTGGTAGCCGATCCACTCGATGAGCTTGCTGGATGGCTGCGCAAAGAGGAAGTAGGACCCGAAGAACGACAACTGGACCAGCGATGCCTGCGTATAGCTCAGTCCGAAGATCACCTGAAGCCGCGGAATGAGCGTGTCGTTCAGAACGGTGCAGAAACCCCAAACGAAGAAGAGGGTTGTCACCATCGCCATCGCACTGTAGTTGGTCTTTTCGACTGGATCGATGTTGAATGGGGTGTGGCTCGCGTTTGCAACAGCCATAAAAGGCAGCTCCGCTGGAAGAGTGGACTAGCTGGAAAGATCGCGTCCATCCTACGCGAGAGAGTCCAGCACTGGCTCAATTGGCGATTTAGCAACGATAAACGCGCATATCGTCACTTGATTTTCAGATTTGCCAACCAGTGCATCACTACCCATAGCAAATCACCCACTCAACCATGTAACATGAACCGCGCACGAGGTCAGACCAATTCTCCAAGAGGCAACCCACACATGCCGCAAGACCAGACTCGCCGCAACTTCCTGAAAACCTCCGCTCTTACCGCTGCTGCCGCCTCCTTCAACGCCCGCAGCTACGCCGCCATCCTCGGTGCGAACGACCGCGTCAAAGTCGGCGTCATCGGCTGCGGCGACCGCATGAAGGGCGCTCTCATCCCCGCCTTTCAGGAAAACTGCAAGGACATGAACTTCGAATTCGTCGCCGTCTCTGACATCTGGAGCCGTCGCCGCGAAGAAGGCGCCGCCTTCATCCAGAAACTCAGCGGCAACACCATCGCCTCCGTCCGCAACAACGACGAGCTCTACGCCCGCAAAGACATCGACGCCGTCCTCATCGCCACCGCCGACTTCCAGCACGCCCGCCACGGTGCCGAGGCCGTCAACGCCGGGCGCGACGCCTACGTCGAAAAGCCCACCGCCCACACCATGGAGGACGCCCGCCTCTTCCGCGCCGCCGTCCACAAGACCGGCAAGATCGTGCAGGTAGGCACCCAGCGCCGCAGCACCCCCAGCTATCAAAAGGCCGCCGACTACATCAAGTCCGGTAAGTTCGGCGACATCGTCATGGTCGAGATGACCTGGAACGTCAACCAGCCCGGCCGCTGGCGTCGCCCCAAGGACGTGCCGCTCCTCAAGGAGCAGGACACCGACTGGAAGCGCTACCTCATGAACCGCCCCTACGAGCCCTTCGACGCCCGCAAATACCTTGAGTTCCGCCTCTTCTGGCCCTACTCCTCCGGCATCCCCGACCAGTGGCTCGTCCACCAGATCGACACCGTCCACTGGTTCACCGGCCTGCCCCACCCGCGCTCCGTCGTGGCCAACGGCGGCATCTATCTCTGGAAAGACGGCCGCAAGAACTGGGACACCATGACCGCCGTCTTCGACTACGGCCCGCTCGACGACCTCACCAAAGGCTTCCAGGTCCAGTACTCCTCCCGCTTTACCAACTCCGCCGGAGGCGTCAAGGAGCTCTACTACTCCAACGCCGGAATGATCGACATGGACAAGCAGACCATCTCCCCGGCCGGCGGTCTCACCGCCAAGTCCGCCGCGGAGATGAACCTCCAGGCCAACCTCCTGCCCGAGTCCTCTCTCGCCGTGGGCAAGGTGGACATGGCCACCGACGCCAACACCGGCGGCGACCCGCAGACCTCCGCCAACATGCGGAACTGGATGGAGTGCGTCCGCTCCCGCAAGACCCCCAACGCCAGCATCGAAGCGGGCTACAGCCACTCCATCGCGCTTTGCATGAACGTGGCTGCCATCCAGACCGGCCAGAAGGTCACCTTCGACGACAAGACCCAGCAGGTCATGGTAGGGGGCAAAGTCTATGCCTAAACTCACAACCCTCGCAGCCTCCGCCGCCATCCTCATGTCCACCGCAACCATGTACGCTCAAGGCGTCAAAGTTACCGCCGACGAGGCCCATCGCCGCGTCGAAGTCACCATCGACGGCAAGCCCTTCACCACCTACATGTGGCCCACGTCCCTCACCAAGCCCGTGCTCTACCCGCTCATCGACGACGCGGGCATCACCGTCACCCGCGGCTACCCGCTCCACCCCCTCAAGGGCGAGCGCGTAGACCACCCCCACCACGCCGGAATGTGGTTCAACTATGGCAACGTCAACGGCTTCGACTTCTGGAACAACTCCGACGCCATCAAGCCCGAAGACCGCCACAAGATGGGCTCCGTCTACGAGCGCAAGATCGTCTCCACCAAGAGCGGAGCCAATCAGGGCGAACTGACGGTGGACTCCATCTGGACCACCGGCGAGGGCAAGGACATCCTCAAGGACACCACCCGCTACGTCTTCTCCCGCAATAAGGACTCCCGCGCCATCGACGTCATCGTCACCCTCACCGCCCTCGACAAAGCCGTCTTCAACGACGACAAAGAGGGCCTCTTTGGAATGCGCGTAGCCCACTGGCTCGAATCACCCGAAGAGAAGGGAGGCACCTTCCTCGACGCCAGCGGCCGTCCCACGCAGGTAGCCAACGTCGATACCTCCGAGTCCACCGGCGTCTACCTCACTAGCGAAGGCGTCAAAGGCCCCGCCGTCTGGTCTACCCGTGGCCGCTGGTGCACCCTCACCGGCCACGATCCGGAAGGCCACACCGCAACCATAGCCATGATCGACAACCCCAAAAACCCCGGCTATCCCACCTACTGGCACGCCCGAGGCTACGGCCTCTTCGCGGCAAACCCGCTGGGCCGCCACATCTTCGACGCCAAACAACCGGCCTTCAACTTCACCTTGGAAAAGGGCCAGTCCACCACCTTCCGTTACCGCGTAGTCCTCTTCTCGCACACGGTAACTCCCAGCCAGATGAACCACGAAGCCGACCTCTTCTCCGCCACCTACAAATAACCAAAACCAACAACCAAAACCAAAAGGGCGTTCGATCCCGAAAGGGAATCGAACGCCCAAACCATTTAAATCGCTTTTGCCTTAAATCCCGTCTTAGCTTTTAAATCCGTGAAAATCCGCGCCATCCGCGGTCGCCGTCTTAAAAATCAGCTCTTATCAGCCTTCATCCCTTTGATCACCGTTACGCCTTTAGTCGTACTCCAGGATATGCGGAGCCGGATAAGTAAGTGTTCCATCGCTCCTCTGGTACCACACAAAAATTTTCTTCCCGCCGTTCACCCGCGACGCCACGATCACGCCGCTTCCGAACGCTCCCGACCCGTCCGTCCGCGAGATATCCACATGGTGCTTCGTAATTGGCCCGCCCACCGGGCTCTCGCTCGTCCAGTCCTCTGTGAACCGCTTCAGCGGATAGTCCGCGTGCTTTTCCGGATGCTGCTTCCACTCCGGGTCATTCGTATAGATCGCATAGGCCGTCTCATAGTCCTTGGTCTCCAGCGCCGTGAAGAACTTATCCACCGTATGCTCCATCGGCAGGTTCGAGAAGAACCACCCATGCCCCATCACATACCCGCCCATCCCGATCACAATCGCCAGCACAACCACCACGCCAGCGCCGATCAGCAGATTGCGGTTCCGTGCCTCTTTGCGGCCGTCATACTCCGGTGCATTCAACAGCGTCATCGTTCCTTACCCTCAACTTTAGTTAGACACCGGACCCGCCAGAATCGGATCATCCCCGTGCCTTCTTCAACTCCATCCAAACGCCGCCCGGTGCAGCTCGAACTCAATCCTAGATGCAGCTCCAGACTCTATCCCAGACCGAAGTAAGTATACCGACACCACATCGAACCGCACCGCCACACTCTCCCGCAACTCCTCCGGAAACCGCCGCAGATAAGCCCTCGCCATCCGCTGCAACATCCTGCGCTTGTCCTCATCCACGGCGGACTCCGCACTGGCCACCTCCCGCGATCCCCGCGTCTTCACCTCGACAAAACACAGCGTCGCCCCGTCCCACGCAATCAAATCCACATCGCCCCAGATCCTCGGCGTCTTCCATCGCCGAGCCACCACCACATATCCCTGCCTCCGCAGATAGAACACCGCCTCCCGCTCTCCACGCTCCCCCAACGCCAGATGCCCGTCGCCGTGTTCCAGCCACCGCATCGCGCCTACCTGCGCTCCCAGCCAGACTCGTTCCACCGCCTTCAACATGCAGCCATTCTAAGAGATCGTCATTCTCAAAATCCGGGTTATTTCTCCCCCACCGACCCCGGCGTAGTGTTCGAGTCCTCCGGAGCCGAAGGATTGATATGCCCCAGCGTATTCTCCGGCGTCTTCGACTTCACCGTAGTCGAACCCGGCCCCGCCGTAGCCGGGTTGTCCCCCTTCGGTCCCGAAGGCGTCACTCCCGGATACCGGTCCGAGTGCCGTGCCTGCTCCTGGCTCTCCGGCTGCTGTGTCTGTTCGCTCATACACGCTCCTCTTCATCCTGTAGGAGCCCCATCCCAGCCGCAGAAGTTGCCTTCCCGGCCACTTGAACTTTGCCCTCATCACACCATCTATGTACCCTGTTAGAGTCTTCCATGGGCAAAGCAAATTAAAGAAAGCGGCATCATGATTAATCAGCAGAGAAACCCGGATGCAGGCTCCCAGGCTCCCATCCTCGTCACCGGCGGAGCCGGTTTCATCGGCAGCAACTTCGTCCTCGACTACCTCGCCTCCGGCAGCGGCCCCGTCGTCAACCTCGACAAGCTCACCTACGCGGGCAATCCTGAGAACCTCGCCTCCGTCCGGCACGATCCCGCCTACACCTTCGTCCACGGCGACATCAACGACGCCGCCCTCGTAGCCGAGCTCCTCCAGCGCCACCAGCCCCGGGCCATCGTTCACTTCGCCGCCGAAAGCCACGTCGACCGCTCCATCGCCGGTCCCGAGGCCTTCCTCCGCACCAACATCGACGGCACCTTCACCCTTCTGCAAGCCGCCCGCGCCCACTTCGCCACGTTGAGCGAAACCCAGCGCAGCCAGTTCCGCTTCCTCCACGTCTCCACCGACGAGGTATACGGCACCCTCCTTCCCGAAGACCCAGCCTTCCACGAAGACACCCCCTACGCGCCCAACAGTCCCTACGCCGCCTCCAAGGCCGCGTCAGACCACCTCGTCCGCGCCTGGGTCCACACCTACGGCCTGCCCGCCATCATCACCAACTGCTCCAACAACTACGGCCCCTACCAGTTCCCTGAGAAGCTCATCCCCCTCATGATCGCCAACGCCCTTCAGGGCAAGCCGCTCCCCGTCTACGGCGACGGCCAGCAGGTCCGCGACTGGCTCTACGTCATCGACCACTGCCGAGCCCTCCGCACCGTGCTCGAAAGCGGTCGCATCGGCGAGACCTACAACGTAGGCGGAGGCAACCAGCGCAGCAACTTAGAAGTAGTCAACACCCTCTGCGCGCTCCTCGACGAGCTGGTGCCCACATCAAAATTCGCCCCCCACAAGCAGCTAGTCGCCTTCGTCACCGATCGTCCCGGCCACGACCGCCGCTACGCCATCGACGCCCGCAAGCTGGAGAACGAGCTGGGCTGGCACGCCGAGGAAAGCTTCGAGACCGGCCTCCGCAAGACCGTCCAGTGGTATCTCGCCAACTCCACCTGGGTCGAGCACGTCACCAGCGGGGCCTATCAGAACTGGATCGCCCAGAACTACGCCGCCCGCGAGTCCTCCAGCACCGCAATCGCAACCGCGGAGGCCGCACGATGAAGGGAATCATCCTCGCCGGAGGCTCCGGCACCCGTCTCCATCCCGTCACACAGGCCGTCTCCAAGCAGCTTCTGCCTGTCTACGACAAGCCCATGATCTACTACCCCCTGTCCGTGCTTCTGCTCGCAGGGATTCGCGAAATCCTCATCATCTCTACCCCCGAGGACACCCCGCGCTTCCGCCAGCTTCTGGGCGACGGAACCCAGTGGGGCATCTCCCTCCAGTACGCCGTCCAGCCCTCGCCCGACGGCCTCGCCCAGGCATTCCTCATCGGCAAGGAGTTCCTCGCCGGAGAAGGCTGCTGCCTCGTCCTCGGCGACAACATCTTCTACGGCCACGACCTCGCCAAGACCCTCCATCAGGCTGCGCAGAGCAAAGAGGGAGCCACCGTCTTCGCCTATCCCGTCCTCGACCCCGAGCGTTACGGCGTAGTCGAGTTCGACTCCGAGCGCCGCGCCATCTCTATCGAAGAAAAACCCCTCAAGCCCAAATCCAAATATGCCGTCACCGGAGTCTACTTCTACGACGAGCAGGTAGTCTCCATAGCCGAAGGCCTGAAACCCTCGCCACGCGGAGAGCTCGAAATTACCGACGTAAACCGCTGGTATCTAGCCAAAGGCCAACTCCGCACCGAGGTCTTGGGCCGAGGCATAGCCTGGCTGGACACCGGCACCCACGACTCGCTCCTCGACGCCTCCATGTTCATCCAGACCATCGAGCACCGTCAGGGCCTCAAGGTAGCCTGCCCCGAAGAGATCGTCTACCGCCTCGGCTACATCGACGCCGGACAGCTTCAAACCCTCGCCGCAAAGATCGCCAAGAGCACCTACGGCAAATACCTGCTCCGCGTCCTCGAAGAGACCGTGTACTAGAGGACTCGACAACTTGTTTTGAAAGGGCAGGGCTTCAGCCCCGCCGTAAACCTCACCAACCTAGCGCGACTTTAGTCGCTGAGGGAATGTTGTAGGAGGCACAAGGTTCCCCGCAAGAGCTTCTTTCCATTCGATCAAATCTTTGCTCACCGCGGTTTCCACAGCGGTGGACTTTGGTACTCCCTGCTTGACCAGCGCGGTTATGCTGGGGCGACGATTCGGTCCTTCAAGAGAAGGAACATGCAAATCTATCTGCTTCTGGAGAAGATAAGATACCTCACGTATCACAAATACCTCACCGCGGACGATTACCGGATCGGGAGGATCAGTACTTACTTGAATTGCCTTCTGTTCGAGCGTCTTTATGACCTCATCCGTTTGTATCGAACCGTTCAATAATTGCTGCAACACGTTTTGTGCGAAATCGATTCCCATGTCAATGCCGACTCGCCGATGGTAGAAGAGGTCGATCACATCTTTCGAACCCTCAGCATGGCCATCTGCAAAGATCGCTGCCTCAATCTTTGCGGGGCACTTGCTGTTGGAAGCTGGAAAATGTAGCAGAGCGGTTCCATGTGCCATAAGCGGTCGATCATGTCCAAAATGAAAGAGCGAATCATTCAAAGAGGTGTCTGTTACGTTGCTTACTCTGTCGTTGGAGTCCAAGCCAAGACAATGTTTAGAAACTTGCCAGGCAATCACAGGACTATCACTATTATTTGTGAGGGCATACAAACCCGATCCGTCCTTTGCATCTATGCCGGTTACGCTTGTTATCTGGGCACTCATGCTCAGCGCGAAGCTCAAAATCGGGATAACCAAAATTAGTTTTCGCATATGCGATCTCCCTATACGTGACTACTGAGAACAGCTTGCATAGACTGATGCGGTGACTGGTGAATCTACAGCGTCGTAACTGTCTGGGTATTGCCCTCTCCAGAGGTACAACTATCCACAAGCGAAGCATAATAATTATGCACAAAAAAGAAACATCCTTAGGAGATCGTTAGAATGCCATCCAACGCCCGAATCCTCCTCACCGGCGCAACCGGACAGGTAGGCAGCGAACTCCTGCCCCTCCTCGAACCCTTTGGCAACGTCATCGTACCCTCACGGGCCGAGATCGACCTCGCCAACCCCGACTCCCTCCGAGAACTCATCCGCAGCGTCCGCCCCCGCTGGATCGTCAACCCCGCCGCTTACACCGCGGTGGACAAGGCAGAGTCCGAACCCGATCTCGCCTACGCCATCAACGCCGAGGCAGTAAAGGCCATCGGCGAAGAGGCCAGCGCCATCGGGGCCACCGTCATTCACTTCTCCACCGACTACGTCTTCGACGGCTCAGGAACCACCCCCTACACCGAGACCGACCCCACCGGCCCGCAATCCGTCTACGGAGCCAGCAAACTCGCCGGGGAACAAGCCCTCATCGCCTCCGGAGCCGCTCACCTCATCTTCCGCACAAGCTGGGTCTATGGAGCCACCGGCAAAAACTTCCTCCTCACCATCCTCAAGCTCGCCCGCGAGCGCGACACCCTCCGCATCGTGGCCGACCAGCACGGGGCTCCCACCTGGAGCCGAGACCTCGCCCGCATGACCGCCCACGTTATCCACCAGTGCGAAGCTCTGGCCGGAGTTCGCCCCCTCAGCGAAGCCCTCGCCAGCCTAAGCGGCATCTACCACGCCGCGGGCAGTGGAGAGACCACCTGGCACGGCTTCGCCGCCGAGGCCGTCCGGCTCCAGCGCGAGCGAGATCCGGAGAGCAAACTGGCCACCCTCCATCCCATCCTCACCTCCGAATACCCCACCCCCGCCAAACGCCCCGTCAACTCCAGAATGAGCTGCGAAAAGCTGGCCCACCGCTTCGGATGGACCATGATGGACTGGCAGCAGTCCCTGCAAGACGTCCTCGCCGAGCTTTCCGTTACCCAGCCCGCCGAGGCCACCCGCTAAAACCGGGAGGGAACGATGCTTGACAGGCCGCCAGTAAGAAAATCTAACTGGAAGAGCGCAGCCTTTCAGCCTCCCCCGCAATTTCCACGCAGGCAGCATTCAGAAGCCAAATCCCACCCGCAAAGAACCACGTCCCAACCACCACAAACCACCATCCCAACCACCGGATTTCCCCCAAAAAACAAGGGTTCCGCCACAAGCAGACTGTTTACGCCGGAGGCGGCAATTCTGCCTTTCCAAGAGAACTCCCCTTGTCGTCCTTCGCGCTGACGGAAGGAGTCACCCCACCCAAAGCCTCCAACGGCCATCCGATCGCCAGCGTGGGATCATTCCACCGGATACACCGCTCCCCCTCGGGAAAATAAGGGTTCGTAGTCTTGTAAAGCACTTCGGCTGTATCAGATAGCACCAGGAACCCGTGCGCGAACCCCTCCGGAATCCAGAGCATCCGGATCTCCTCCTCCGCCGACGGAGCCTTCAAATCGAACCCGGCCCACTTCCCAAAATCAGGAGAATCCGGCCGAAGATCCACCGCCACGTCCCATATATGTCCAGCCAGCACCCGCACCAGCTTCCCCTGCGGTTTACCAAGTTGGTAATGCAGGCCACGCAGCACTCCCTTTGCCGAAAAAGACTGGTTATCCTGCACAAAACCCGTAGGCAGCCCCGCACCCGAGAAGGCGGCCTCATTGTAAACTTCAGCAAACCAGCCGCGACTATCTCCAAAGCGTCTGGGTTGGATCAGTTTGACGTCCCGTAACGAAGTAGTAAAAACCTGCATCGAAATAGTTTACGAGATGACGATTGAGCGTATGGTAATTCCTGAATCGGAACGTGTAAAAAGAAGAAGCCATAAAGAAAGTTCTATGCGGAAGCGATTTAGATAAGTAAACTGAACAAGTTAGAATCGTTGGAGTATTGGCTGCCTTTTCATTAGAAGTGAGCTGCAGTGGGTTGCTGCAGTGGGTTCTAGATCAGTGCATGGTGACTGACGCGGATATCGTAAAGAAGAAAAAAGTACAAAAGTAATTGAGAGGCGCTGACGCCTGTCGGTATGGATATCTAGCCGCCAGAGACGAGGCAAAACGAAGGAACCCTATAGTGTTTGGGTAAGCAACCCGTATGGGTAGGCAGCGTGCGGCAGAGTGATGTGCACATGCACCATACAGATACAGGACCGGGATGCAGGCTGAATACCAATCTCCAGAGTCGCGCACTGCGACGATCGAGGGTTCTTATTCATACACGGGATCGATAGCTTCCCCATCGAAAAGAGCGACATGGGTTAGCCATCTTCCGGCGGAGTACTTCCGGTACAGGGTGATCAAGCGCCTGTGCGACGTCGCGCTTGTCCTTCTCTCGGCTCCTGTCCTGCTGTTCCTTATGGCGACTGTAGCGGCCCTGGTGAAGCTGAGTTCCCCCGGCCCTGTCTTTTATTCTCACCGCAGAATCCGCAAGGATGGCGCGTTCTTTTCCATGTGGAAGTTCCGCACCATGTGCGTCAATTCGGCTGAGGTTCTGGAGGAGTATCTAAGCAACCATCCGGAGGCGCGCGCCGAGTGGAACGCAACCCACAAGCTGCGCATCGATCCGCGAATCACCAGGATCGGCCTCTTCCTGCGCCGTTACAGCCTGGACGAGCTGCCGCAGTTGTGGAACGTTCTTGCCGGGCAGATGAGCCTTGTAGGCCCGCGTCCCATCGTCGCCGCGGAGGTAGAGAAGTACGGCGACTGCTTCGACTGCTACTGCCGGGTGAAGCCCGGTCTTACGGGGTTGTGGCAGGTATCCGGACGCAGCGCGTTGACCTACAAGGAGCGCGTCGTGCTGGATTGCCGCTACGTGACGCAGTGGTCCCTGACCGGGGATGTCAAAATTCTCGCTAAGACCTTCTCCTCGGTGGTCAATCAGGACGGAGCTTACTAAAAGAAGCAAACCCAGATTTCTCAAGTAGTTCAGAGAATCTCTGCGGCTGGATTTTCCTTCTCGTGCAGCCACGTTGCTCTTCTCCCTCTTTCAAGGCGGTATCCTGATTCAGGCTGCGGCCGAAGGGGAAGAGGCGTATCCATGGCATTGCAGGGAATGCGGGAGTTGATCGGAGCATCGATCTCGCAAAGTTTAAAATCCCTTCAGGACGAGGACCGGCTGGCGGCAGCATGGCCGGTGGCCTGTGGTAAGGCGATGGCGGAGCGCGCGGTCGTTCTGGGATATGAAGAGGGCATTCTCCGGATGGAGGCCACCGATGATCTCTGGCTCCGGCAGTTGACCGCCATGCGGGGGCAGCTTGCCGGTGAGATATCGAGAATCGCCGGAGTGAAGGTGCGCGAGATACACTTTGAATTGAAGAGGAACAACGCACGATGAGTGAACAGGCTGTATCGATCGAAGACGTCCGCCGGGTCGCCGAACTGGCGAACCTGGAGCTGACGCCCGAGGAAGAGCCGCGAATGCAGCGGGATCTGAATGCCATTCTGGGGCATATCGCTCAGTTAAATGAGCTGAATACGGAGGGTGTGCCTCCGATGGCGCAGGTCGGCGAGATGCTGGGTGGAGTCCCGGAGAGTCACGGTGAGCCCCTGCGCACGGACGCCGTGCGTCCTTCCGTGGACCGAGCTGCCGTCATGGCGGTTGCCCCGGAGAGCGATGGCCGCTTCTTCAAAGTGCCGAAGGTGATTGAACGTTGAGTGAAAAAATAATGGAACTAGAGAGTTGGACGATCGACGCCACGCGATCTGCTTTGGCGGCGGGCACGATCACGGCGACGGAGCTCGCGGAACGGCATTATTCCGAGATCGCCGAGCAAGATAAAAAGATCAACAGCTTTTTGGCCCTGAGCCGCGAACGCGCCATGGCCCAGGCGGCCAGAATCGACGCACTGGCAGCCAAGGGTGATCCCCTGCCCGCGTTGGCAGGCGTCCCGGTGGGAATTAAGGACGTCCTGACGATGAAAGGCTCGCCCGCCACGGCAGGTTCCCTGATCCTCAAGGGCTATCTTCCGCCATATGACGCCACTTCGGTGACGAAGCTGGAGGCTGCGGGAGCCGTGCTTCTGGGTAAGTTGAATTGCGATGAGTTCGCCATGGGCTCCTCCAACGAGAACTCCGCCTACGGGCCGGTGTTGAACCCGAGAGCTCTTGATCGCGTTCCGGGCGGCTCCAGCGGAGGTTCGGCCGCGGCTGTTGCGGCAAACTTCGCAATCGCCTCGCTTGGAACCGATACCGGTGGTTCCATCCGTCAGCCGGCGTCCTTTTGCGGCGTCGTCGGCGTGCTGCCCACCTACGGGCGAGTCAGCCGCTATGGTCTTATCGCCTTTGCGTCGTCGCTCGACCGTGTAGGTCCATTCACGCGCAACGTAAAAGACGCGGCTACCGTGCTACAGGTCATCGCCGGTCAGGACGTCATGGATGCGACCTCCTCCGAGCGGCCGGTCGAAGACTACGTTGCCGCGCTCGACCAGCCCGTGGAGGGTCTCCGCGTCGGCGTGCCCCAGGAGTACTTTGGAGAAGGTCTCGATCCCGAAGTGCGCGCCGCGGTGGAGCGTGTTCTCGACAGCCTCAAGGCCGCCAAATGCATCATCAAGCCGGTCAGCCTGCCGCACACCCGCTATGCGATCCCGGTCTACTACGTGATCGCCACCGCGGAGGCGTCTTCCAACCTCTCCCGCTTCGACGGCGTGCGTTTCGGCCTTCGCGCGGAGGAGTCCAATACCCTTGCGGCTATGTACCGCAAGACCCGCGACGAGGGCTTCGGCGCCGAGGTCAAGCGCCGCATCCTGTTGGGAACCTACGTTCTCAGCGCGGGCTACTACGATGCCTACTATCGCAAGGCCCAGCAGGTAAGAACGCTGCTTACGCGGGACTTTCTCTCGGCCTTCCATGATGTGGATGTGCTCGTCGCGCCCGTTACGCCTACCCCGGCGTTCAAGCTGGGAGAAAAGACCGATGACCCGGTCAAGATGTACCTCGAAGATATCTATTCGGTAGCCGCCAGCCTCGCGGGAATCTGCGGCATGTCTGTCCCCTGCGGCCAGACGAGCGCGGGGCTTCCGATCGGGGTGCAGGTGATGGGCCAGCACTTCGGCGAGGCGACGATGCTCCGGGTGGCCCATGCGATCGAGGCATCTCGGGCATAGATCGCAGGCAGGATTCGCTTATCCCCCTGTTGCGGAGTCCGGTACGCTGAGGTCACGATTTCAGTGGGACCGGGCCCCGCAGAATTAGACTGTATGCGAAGTGCAGCACAGGATCGTATTGAACGTTTCATATTTGTGAGGGTGCTTGATGCAGTTTGGCCGTTCCAGAAGAGTCCTGCAGCTTGGACAAGTCGTTTTTTTTGCAGTCATTGCAGGCTCAGTGTCCGCTCATGGACAGCAGATCGGGGATATTCTCGGCGGCGGCGGTTTGACGCAATCGTCCAGCGGGTGTGCGCCGACAGATCCGGGTTGCCAGTCCGACTTCGGGCAAACGAACAATCAATACAACAACCCCAACTACTCGGGACAAGGCGGTCAGATTCCCGCGGTACGCGGCGCGAATCTCCCTGGCCAGACGCAGAACCCGCAGAACGATACTACGGATGCGCAGCGCGCTCAGTTGGATCAGCAGAGGCAGACTCGGCAGCCGCTGGACCTGCCCACCGAGTTCCAGCAGATGGTGGCGAACTCGACCGGAAAGATGCTGCCCATCTACGGCGCGAAGATGTTCCGCCTTCCGCCATCCACCTTCGCGCCCCTCGATATGGTGCCGGTCACGCCGGACTATCTCATCGGGCCCGGAGATGAGCTTCTCATTCAGATCTGGGGACAGGTCACACTCAACACGCGCATCGTCGTCGATCGTACCGGCAACGTCTACATCCCTCAGGTAGGACAGGTGCGGGTAGCCGGTCTTCCGTTCGCACAACTGCAAGAGTATCTGAAGGGCCAGATTTCAAGGGTCTTCCGCAACTTCGACCTCAATGTGAACATGGGGCAGCTCCGCTCCATCCAGGTCTTCGTCACCGGCCAGGCGCAGAAGCCGGGCAACTTTACGGTCAGCGCTCTCAGCACCTTGGTCAATGCGCTCTTCGTCACGGGCGGTCCCACTCCGCAGGGAAGCCTGCGCCACATCGAGCTGAAGCGAAGCGGTAAGGTCATCGCGGACTTCGACCTCTACGACCTCCTCCTTCGCGGCGACAAGTCGAAGGACGTTCAGCTTCTTCCGGGCGATGTCATCTACATTCCGCCGGTGGGCCCACAGGTGGCCGTCGCGGGAAACGTCAATACACCCGCGATTTATGAGCTGAAGTCCTCCGGCGATTCGACCCTTGGCGAGGTCATCTCGCTCGCCGCCGGTCTTACAAACGTGGCCTCGCAGCAGCGTGTCAAGATCGAGCGCATCGACGAAGGCCGTATGCGCAGCATCCTGGAGGTCTCTCTAGACACTGCGGGCAAAGCGACCAGGTTGCAGAGCGGCGACATCCTCGAGTTCGGCGCCGTGGTCAATCAGTATAAGGACGCCGTTACGCTGCGCGGCAACGTAGCCAATCCCGGCCGCTATGCGTGGAAATCGGGAATGCGCGTGCATGACCTCTTCCCCGATAAAGAGTCGCTGATTACGCGAGACTACTGGCTCAAGCGCAGCCAGCTCGGTCAACCCATGTTGACCTTTATTCCGACATGTTCTCCGAAAACTCCATACGGCATCCCCAACCTGCGCTACGGACTCCCTGCGGGCGAAGGCAACGAGGAATCGCTCTGGCAGTATGCGGCCATCCGGAACCCCAATCTCATCGGTCAGGCCTTCCGGGGCCAGGAGAGAAAAACCTCCAACGATCGGAGCAACGGGAACGATAGCAGCGAAAGCGATCCTGCAAATAGTCTGCCGACGACGGATGGAGGACTCGATTGCGAACAGCGGGATGAGGCGCAGCTCCCCCAATATCCGACCCCCACGACTTCGCTGACCAATCCGCAGCAGTCCCTGTCCGCAGGGAACTCGGATATGACCAGTCTTTCGAGGCAGGCCAGGGCGCCGAGGCAGGGAAGTGCTGCGGGTGCCAGCGTCGTCGGGTCAGAGCAGTTCCTGCCTCGCAACGATGTGAAGATGCTAGAGCCGGATATCGACTGGAGCTACGCCGTCATCGAGCGGCAGAGCAAGGAAAATCTCTCCAGCTCCCTACTCCCGTTCAATCTGGGCAAGGTTGTCCTGCAGGGGGATCAGTCTCAGAACCTCATGCTGGAGCCGGGCGATGTCGTCACGATCTTCTCTACGGCCGATATCCACGTCCCGCAGGCCCAGCAGGCGAAGTACGTCCGTCTTGAGGGCGAGTTCGCCTCCGCCGGAATCTACAGCGCGCTGCCCGGCGAAACGCTGCGCCAGCTCGTAAAGCGAGCCGGAGGTATCACGCCCGACGGGTATCTCTTCGGGTCGGAGTTTACGCGCGAATCGACCCGTCTCGTGCAGCAGCAGAAGTACACGGAGTACATCGACCAGATCGAGCTCCAGGCAAGCACCAACGCCGCCAACGGGCAGGGCCGCGCCATCAACGCTCAGGACAGCGCTGCGGCCTCCGCAGCCCAGATTCAGGACCAGAACATCGTCAACCGCCTCCGCCAGGTCCATCCTACCGGGCGCATCGTTCTTAACCTCTCTCCCGATACCCGCGACATCTCGCAGATTCCCGACATCCCTCTGGAAAATGGAGACCGCTTCATCGTGCCGCGTGTGCCTACGACGGTGAGCGTGGATGGAGCGGTCTACAATCAGAACTCGTTCCTCTACGCCCCGCAGCGCCGTGTCGGAGGCTATATCCGGCTGGCGGGAGGAGCCAACCGTGACTCCGACAAAAAGCGCGCTTACGTCATCCGCGCCGATGGCTCGGTCATCAGCAAGCAGTACAGCTCCACTCTACGCGGAAACAACTTCAATTCTCTGCGTCTCTATCCCGGAGATACGGTCATCGTCCCGCTCAACCTCAACAAAGGCCAGGGGCTACGGACTCTCGTAGACGTCGCCCAGGTCGTGGGGCAGTTCGGTATCGCTATCGCCGCCGCCAACCTGGTGTTCTAGGCCGTATCGACATATTGCTTTGAAAGGGCGGGGCTTCAGCCCCGCCGTAAATCTCACCAACTCAACGCGACTTTAGTCGCTGGGGGAATGCTTCACGGCAACACTGATTTTTCTGCTCCTTCTTCAGCCCAGCAACAAAAAAAACGGACGCCGGAGATGCACTGATCTCCGGCGTTCGCGTTTTTCCGTTCTCAGGTTTCGCTTACAAGTGGTAGATGTGGTCGGCTCCCAGCACCAGCAGCAGAGTGATTGCCGCAATCGCAATCTCCCCCAGGGCGCCCACGATGAACGGACGCGCTCCCTGCTTGAACAGGTCTTTCAGGTTCGTCCGTAGGCCTACCCCGGCAAACGTCAGCAGGAAAGCCCACCGGCTCAGATTTCCCAGAGCCAGCAACTGTGCCTTGTTGAAGCCCAGCGCGGCGATGCTCGGGTTGGTAGAAGAGCCCAGCGTGGCCAGCAACGAGATGAACAGGAAGCCCAGCACAAACTTTGGAAACTTCTTCCACAGGAACGCGCCCTTGTTCTCAAGCTGTGCCGCAGCCTCCTGGCTCGCGAGTCCTTTGCGCGCCCACTGAATCGCATACGCCAGCACCACAAACCCGATCAGCGCATTCCGGCACGTCTTCGCCAGCACGGCAAACTTGCCCGCCGCGTCGGAGTACAACGCACCCGCAGCCGTTGCCTCGGCCGTATTGTCCACGGCCAGCCCGGCCCACAGCCCATAGGCATGGTCGCTCATGTGCAGCACGTGCCCGATCACGGGAAACGCAAACAGCGAGATAGCTCCCAGCGCCAGAATCGCCGCAATCGCGGTAGAGGAATCTTCCTCATCCGCATCGATCGCGCCCTGCGTCGCAATAATCGCCGAAACACCGCACACGCTCGAACCTACCGCCAGCAGCGTAGTAAGCTGCGGCCCCAGGTTGAATGTCTTTCCCAGCCACGTCATAAACGTCAGCGAGAACGCGAAGGCGATAAAGACAAGAAGCAGCGAGATTCCGCCCAGCTTCAGAATGTCGCCCAGAATAAACCGTGCGCCCAGCAGGATAATGCCCGCCTTCAGCCAGAACTCGTAGGTCGCCACACCTGCGCGAAAGATCTTCGGCAGTCCCACCGTATTGGCGATCAGGATGCCGAACAGAATCGCCCACAGTACATATTCAATGTTGGGCAGCACCAGGTGATTCGTCTTCCCGTACACGGAGATAAAGTGTTCGACGAACTTTCCCGCATAGCCGACCACGGCCAGCAGAGCGATGCCGGGCAGCAAGCCCAGCAGGGAAGAAGGCTCCTTGGGATCTGCTCCCGGAGCGTGCGGGGGATACTCTTTGCGAAGGTCAGGCAGTGAAGTCGATGAGGCCATTTTGGTTCTCCAATTTTGATGAGATACGTCGATTACCAGGGGACGGTCTTCAGCAGACCGATGCGGACAGCCGCTGCCAGCACAAGCGACAGCACAATGGCCCAGGTATCGGCAGAAAGACGAGGACGAGCGGTAGACATGGGGGTGTTCTCCTGAATGCAGATACATCCCTCCCAGAAGGGGGATATATCGAGAATTTTTTTAGAAAAGGGGGTAAAGCAAGGAAGGAATTAACAACAACAGGCTGTGAGGCGCATCAGCACGGATTGAAGACGGCCTGTCATGGTGGTCTATTATACACAGCAAATCCCGCTTGCAAGATGAATTCGTCCCAAGAGGTCCTGGGGTTTGCCAGCGCAGCCTCACAGGCAGCAAGATATCTCTCAGGTGTGCATGAAGATCTGAACGCCGTATCGTTTCTGCTCTATCTCCCCTCCCAGGAGACGGAAACGGTATAAACCTCCGATTTTGAGAGACCCCATGAAATATCTCCCCGCATCGTCGTTCCTTGCCATCGCCTTCTTTTCGAGCGTAGTCCTCGCCGCCCAGGTTCCCGCCACCCCGGTGGAGCCCAACCGGGCAGCCCCCTCCGCAACCATGCAGCCCGCGCTCACAAGCCTTCAGGACGCCCTCAGCATCGTCCGCGTAGATCGCTGGAAGACCTCCGGTGCCATCCGCGATCAGGCAGAAACCAACATCAGTTCCATCCATCGCGATCTTGAAGGTACGCTGCCGACCCTGCTCACCAGCGCCGACTCCGCGCCCGACTCCGTAACCCGCCTGCTCCCCGTCTACAGCAACGTCAACGCGCTTTACGATGTGCTTCTGCGTATCTCCTCGGTAGCCCGGCTCTCCGCGCCAGCCCAGCAGAGCGACGCTCTCGACCACGCCCTGACCGACCTCGACGCCGCCCGCCGTAGCTTCAGCGAGCGCATCCAGTCGAGCGCCGCCGCGCAGGAGCAGCAGATTGGCGACCTCAAGGCATCGCTCCGTTCCGCGCCCCCTGCGCCCGCTCCCGCGCCCATAGCCTGCCCGCCAGTTCCGCCGGCGCCCGCCAAAAAGCGCGTCATCAAGCCCAAACCGAAGGCCGCCACACCGGCAACGCAAACGCACTGAGTCCGCGCGTGCGACTCAGCGCCTAATCCAGCTCCGGCACCGGCTCGGCATAGACATCCTGCTGCTGTTGCGCGATCTGCTGCTGCCTGCTCAAAGGCGGCGGTTGATCCGGAAGCTGTTGCGCCTTCTCCACCAGGATTGACCAGTCCTCCGGCACCGGCAACTGCTGGTCCAGCGAAGGAGTCCCCGAGCTTGGCGTCACCCTTACCGCCACCGTAAGCTCGCTGTCCGCGCGCCCGCGAAAGATTCCATGCGTCGGCGGCACATCCTCATAGTCTCTCCCAATCGCTGTGCGAATATGCCTGTCTCCCGCCACCAGCCAGTTCGTCGGGTCGAACCCCACCCATCCCAGCCGCGGAATCAACGCCTCCACCCATGCATGGGTCGCCGAGCTCACGGAACGGTCCATATCGCTCTCGCCATGGAATAGATATCCGCTCACATAGCGGCACGGAATCCGCAGCTTCGTGCGCACCAGCGCAATCATGATGTGGGCAAAGTCCTGGCACACCCCTGCCTTCGTGCTCAACGCCAGATCGATCGGCGAGTCCACCTTCGTGGACTTCGGCTTGTAGTCGAAGTATTCATAGATCTGCTGATTCAGCTTGTGCAGCACCATCAGCGGATCGTCCCTGCGCCTGACGTCCAGCTCTTCCGCAAGCCTGTCCAGAGCTTCCGTAGGCCGGGCAAATTCGCTCGGTAGCAGCATCTCCCAATAGTCGCCCTGGTTCACCATCGCATCCAGATCGGCCCACGCGTCCGGAGCCAGAAACGCGGGCACCGGAGCCACAGGCTGCATCTCCACCAGCGACTCAGCCACAATCACCAGTTGCCCATGCATCCCCGGAATATCGAAGTGGTGTACCTGGTTTGCCAGATGGTCCCGGTAGCTGAACACGCGACATCGCGGACTCACCGAGAGATGAAACGTCAGGCACCGCTGATTCTGATCGCTTCGCGGATGCATCCGCGTCTCCATCATGCTCTCGCTCACCGGATTGCTATAACGAAACTTCGTCAGATGGCGGATCGAGTAATACATCCCATATTCCTTTCGTGTCCGTCGCTGCGGATCGTCCTCGCTAAAACGGCCATTGGAAGAGCCATCGCAGCCGCCACTTGTCCTGCCGATACCAAAGGATGGCCGGGGGAATCGTAGCCAGTAGCGTAGACACCAGCAACTGCGGCAAAACCGCCTTGCTATGGAACACCTTTGCCAGAATCTCGCGCCCCGCGCCCTGCCCGAACTCACTCAGCAGAAACACCGCCAGCGAAGCCTGTCCCATCCACGCCATGAAGTCTCCCGGCGACTGCCCATCCAGCACTCTGGCGGCCAGCAGCAGCGCGGCCGTGCCCGTCAGTCCCAGCCCGATGTAGGTCCACTGCGTCGGTTGGCCAAAGAGGTAGATCATCGCCACCTGGAAGGCGGCCAGCAGTGCAAAGCCGAGTCCCGCTGTGACCACGCTTATCTGGTCGATCCAGTAGATCCTCTTTCCCACCCACATCCCCATCGCCAAAAAACAAAACTCCCGCACAGTCTGGTTCGTCAGCGGAGGTCCGGAGGGCAGCGTCATCCCTGCAATGGCAGCCAGTACAAAACGCAGCCAGTTCGGCATCTTCACCGTCAGCAGGGCAAGCATCAGGCAAAGGAACAGGACAAACAGAAACCAGCTAGCCTTCCCATCCAGAAGGTCCAGAAGGAATTGCTTCCACTCAAACGGATGCGCTCCGGAGCGGAAGCGCTCGACAAGAGGTTCGATGGCTGCGCCGATTACCGCAAACAGTGCATATGGATACAGAATCGTCTTCAGCTTTTCCGTCGTGAAGCGTGCGGCTCCGCGCTTCGCAATGCTCCCCGTCACGAACAATCCGGATACGAAAAAGAACGCGGGCATGTGGAAGCTGTAGATCAGGGTATTGATAAAGTGCGCCGAGGGTGTCGTCCACCACTCTCGATGAATCAGTCCCTGTGCCGTATGTCCATACGCAACCAGGATGATGGCGATTCCTTTTACGATATCGACCACGTTCGAGCGCACGCCGCTTGTCACAGACTTCGTCGTCATCGGATTTTGTATTTGAGTATTCATCTATCCTGCCAGCGCCGCCTGAATCGCATAGTCCATATAAAGCGCATAGATCGTCTCGTGGATCGTCATGCACTGTTCCTGAATGCCTCTCAGGTAAGCCACCGCGTCCTGCGTCAGAATCTCTTCCGCGCTGCTGTAGCTCAGCGAGGCCTGTAGCCTTCCGCTCAACTTCCGCAACCCCTCCCCACGGCTTCGTCCGCCGTCGCCTTCGATCCTTTCAAGCGCACATTGCAGGCTGTCGATCGAGAACCGCACCGAATGCGGAAACTCCTCGTCCAGCAGAAGGAACTCGAAGATCCGGTCCGGCGTCAGGTCTGCCGTATACACCTTGCAGTACGCCTCAAACGCAGTAGCCGACCGCAGCAGCCCCATCCACTCCAGAAACTCATTGCCCTCGGTCGCGTGTTCATGCCGAGTCCACAGGTCCTCGTGATACGCCTCCAGCAGCAGCGTCGTCGCATACGCCCGCTCAATGTAGCGCCCCACCTGAATAAACTGCCAGCCCTCGCCGTGATTCATCGTCGAGTCCGTTACCCCCTGGAACTGGTGTACCGACTCCATCACCGACTGCAAAAAGTCGGAGGACTGCATCGTATCGTTCGCCGCCACGCCCGCCCGGTCCCTGTTCTTCAGTTCAGGCCGGGTCACCTGTAGATACATGCTGTTCAGCCTGTGCCACTGCTCCGTCGAGATCTGCTCCCTCACATGCCGCGAGTTCTCCCGCGCCGAAATCATGCACGACAGAATCGAGGACTTGTGTTCCCTGTCGAAGATCAGCGTCTGCGTCAGCGTATACGGATCACCTTCCCATGCAATCCCCTTCGGCTTGCCCAGAGCCTGCAACACCCTCAGCCAGCGCCGTTCCGCACTCTCCGGCCCCTCATCCAGCATCAGGTTCAGATTCACATCCAGCAGCCGGGCCGTATGCTCCGCCCGCTCCAGATAACGGCTCATCCAATACAAACTATCCGCAACCCGGCTCAACATCGGCGACCTCCTTTCACTGGCTCAATACCCACGTATCCTTGCTTCCGCCGCCCTGCGACGAGTTCACCACCAGAGACCCGCTCCTCAGCGCCACCCGCGTCAGCCCTCCTGGCACAATCGTCACCTTGTCGCCATACAGAACATAGGGCCGCAGGTCCACATGCCGCGGTTCCAGCTCATCCTCGATCAAGCACGGAGCACGAGAGAACGAGATCGTAGGCTGCGCGATATAGTTCCTCGGGTCGGCCTCGATCTTCCGCGCAAACTCCTCCCGTTGCGCCGCCGTGGACTGCGGCCCGATCAGCATCCCATATCCGCCGCTCTCGACCACCGCCTTCACCACCAGCTTGTCCAGATTCTGCAACACATGCTGCCTGACCTTCGGATCTGTCAGCAGAAACGTCTCCACGTTGTTCAGAACCGGCTCCTCGCTCAGGTAGTACCGTATGATCTCCGGAACATACGCATACAGGGCCTTATCGTCCGCCACACCAGTCCCAAACGCATTCGCCAGCGTCACATTGCCTGCGCGATAAGCATTGAACAGCCCCGCCACGCCCAGTATCGAGTCCCCGCGAAACGCCATCGGATCGATAAAGTCGTCATCCACCCGCCGATAGATCACGTCCACCCGCCGCAGTCCGCTCGTCGTCCGCATGTAGACGACGTTGTCGTGCGTCACCAGGTCGCGCCCCTCCACCAGCTCGATCCCCATCTGCCGGGCCAGGTACGCATGTTCGTAATACGCCGAGTTGAACACCCCCGGCGAGAGCAGCACGATGTTCGCCTCCGGACGTCCCTCCGGAGCCAGCGACCGCAGAGCCCCCAGCAGTAGTTGTGTGTACTGCTCAATCGGCCTCACGTTGTAGCCGCGGAACAGTTGCGGAAAAATCCTCTTCATGACCCTGCGATTCGTCAGCATGTAGCTCACGCCGCTCGGCACGCGCAGGTTGTCCTCCAGCACCACGAACTCACCGTTCTCCAGCCGTATTAAATCCGTCCCGCAGATGGCGATATACACATTTCTGGGCACCTGCAGCCCCATCATTTGCCGCCGATAGTGCCTGCAGCTATAAACCACCTCACGCGGAACGATCCCGTCATCCAGAATCCGCCCCTCGTTGTAAATGTCTTTAAGGAAAAGGTTTAGCGCCGTAATTCGCTGCGTCAGCCCTTTTTCGACCTTCGCCCACTCCGCCGCCGTCACAATTCGCGGAATCAGGTCATACGGAAAGATATTCTCCGCGCCCTCGTCCCGGCCATACACCGTAAACGTGATGCCCTGGTTCAGAAAGCTAAGGTCTGCGGCCTGTTTTCTGCGTTGCAGCTCATCCGCCGGAAGGGAAGAGAAGTGCTTGAACAGCAGTTCATAGTGAGGACGCAGCTTCTGCGGCCCTGCGAACATCTCGTCATACGCGTGGTCCAGCAAATATTTTTTGAGTGTGCTTTGCTCGAACTGTCTGGCCTGGGCAGTTTGCATTAGGGTAGCCTGAGTATAGCGGCACGGCATAAACCCTCCAACCTCATTGGCTTTCCTCTTTTGCCCGCGTCAAAATATCGTTTTTCTCATCAGCCATTTACACGATCTTCTTCTCATCCCGTAGTCCCAACTGCGGCATCTAGGCTAAACTAGAAGCGACGCGCATTTCCCTGAAAATCCCACACCCCAGCGCACAGACAGGACACAAAAAGCAGTGAGCAACTCGACCGCAGTCGCCGTCAAGCCTATCTACAACATCGCCATCATCGCCCACGTCGATCATGGCAAGACCACCCTCGTCGACGCCATGCTGCGCCAGAGCGGCACCTTCCGCTCCAACGAGGCCGTCACCGACCGGGTCATGGACTCCAACGATCTTGAAAAAGAGCGCGGCATTACCATCCTTGCCAAGAACACCGCTCTCTACTATCACGACAACAAGATCAACATCGTCGATACCCCCGGCCACGCCGACTTCGGCGGCGAGGTCGAGCGCGCCCTCAAGATGGTCGACGGTGTAGTCCTCCTCGTCGACGCCTCCGAAGGCCCCCTGCCGCAGACCCGCTACGTTCTCTCCAAGGCACTCGAAGCTGGCCTCACCCCCATGGTCGTCATCAACAAGATCGACCGTCCCGACGCCCGGCCTCAGGAAGTCCTCAACGAGGTCTATGACCTCTTCATCGACCTCGATGCCGACGAGAGCGTCCTCGACTTCCCCGTCCTCTACACCAACGGCAAGCAGGGAACCGCCACCAAGGACCTCAGCGTCCCCGGCACCGACCTTCAGCCCCTCTTTGAGCAGATCATCGAGACCATCCCCGCCGCCAAGGGCGATCCCGAAGGCTCGGTCCAGATCCTCGTCACCAACCTCGACTACTCCGACTACCTCGGACGCCTCGCCATCGGTCGCGTCTTCAACGGCACCATGCGTACCGGCCAGGAGTACAACGTCGCCAAGATCGACGGCACCTTCACCAAGCACCGCATCACCAAGCTCTTCAGCTTCTCCGGCCTCAAGCGCACCGACATTGAAGAGACCCAGATCGGCGATATCGTCGCCATCGCCGGCATCCCCGGCGTCACCATCGGCGAGAGCTTCTGCGACGTGGAAAACCCGCAGCCTCTCCCGCCCATCACCATCGACGATCCCACTATTGCCATCCAGTTCAACGTCAACAACTCGCCCTTCGCCGGGCGCGAGGGCAAGTTCGTCACCTCGCGCAATCTGCTGGACCGTCTCACCAAAGAGCTCCTCACCAACGTCTCGCTCAAGATGGAAGAGACTGGCTCTCCCGATGCCTTCAAGGTCCTCGGACGCGGCGAGCTCCAACTCGGCATCCTCATCGAGATGATGCGCCGCGAGGGCTTCGAGCTGATGGTCAGCCGTCCTGAGATCGTCACCAAGCGCATCGACGACCAGCTCATGGAGCCCGTCGAACAGCTCTTCATCGACGTGCCGGAGAACTTCGTCGGCACAGTCATCGAGCGCCTCGGGCCCAGAAAGGGCGAGATGACCAAGATGACCAACCACGGCTCCGGCCGCGTCCGCATGGAGTTCAAGGTTCCCTCGCGCGGCCTCATCGGCCTTCGCTCCGAGATGCTCACCGAGACCCGCGGCACCATCATCATGAACTCCATCGTCGACGGCTACGCCCCCTACCAGGGCGAGATTCCGCAGCGCCTCAGCGGTGCCCTCATCTCCGACCGTCAGGGCTCTACCACCGCCTACGCGCTCGAAGGTCTTCAGGATCGCGGCATCCTCTTCGTCAGCGACGGCGTCGAGGTCTACGAGGGCATGATTGTAGGCGAACACTCCCGCGACAACGATCTCGACGTCAACTGCGTCCGCGAGAAGAAGCTCTCGAACATGCGCGCCTCGGGTTCGGACGACGCCGTCCGTCTCGTTCCCTATAAGCAGCTCACCCTCGAACAGTGCATCGAGTTCATCGCCGACGACGAACTGGTAGAGGTAACCCCCAAGTCCCTCCGCCTGCGCAAGAAAGTCCTGCAAGCCAACCGCCGCCCCCGCAAGGGCAGCAGCGAATAACCCGCAGTCGCAAGTAATCCGGTGTCAGCGAGCAAGCTGACAGCAGGCGGATAAACCATGAGGCGTGCCAACCGGCACGCCTCATGGTTTATCCCACCCAGCAAGAGCTCCGCGTTTCGCTTTGACCGTTGTCTTCCCATCCTCTCCCAGAAAAGGGGTGCCCCATCTTCGCGACGGCCTCATCGTCGCTAAGGTGGGAATGTAAATCTCTCCCCAGCCAGCCTTTGCCGTTGTTCTTGCTTTTGCTTTAAATCCAGCATTTGTCTTTAAATCGCTTTTGTCTTTCATCCGTGAAAATCCGCGAAATCCGCGGTCGGCTTTTAAAAATCCGCTCTTATCAGCCTTTAAAAATCCCTTTGATCACCGTTACGCCTTTAAACCTGTCAAGCCCCCACAACCCCCAACCCAAGCCAGACCAACAACATCCGCGTGGCATACTTACCCTCGCCGCCAACGTAAAATAGAAAGAGAAAGGCCCCGGCAAAACCGGGGCCTTTCTCCATTAACCAAGCAATCAATAACTGATTCATAAGTCCAACCCTAAACCAAATGAATCGAAGACTTTACACAAAATCGAGGGGGAGGGGGGGTACCCTCCCCCGGCAAGATCTACTTCTTGGCCGTAGCGAACCGCTTGTTGATCTCGGCCCAGTTCACGGTGTTCCACCACGCCGCCAGATACTCCGGACGACGGTTCTGGTACTTCAGGTAGTAGGCGTGCTCCCAGACGTCGTTTCCGAGGATCGGATAGTGACCCTGCGAGATCGGGTTGTCCTGGTTGGCCGTCGTAACGATCTTCAGCTTGCCGTCCGCGAAGATCAGCCAGCCCCAGCCGGAGCCGAACTGCTTGGCCGTAGCGTCGTTGAACTGCTTCTTCAGCTCCTCGAACGAGCCGAAGTCCTTCGTGATCTGCTCAGCGATCTCGCCCGTGGGTTCGCCGCCGCCGTTCGGCGTCATGATCTGCCAGAACATGGTGTGGTTTACGTGGCCGCCACCGTTGTTCTGCACTACCTTGCGTACATCCTCCGGGATGCTCGCCAGGTCCTGGATCAGTTCTTCGGGAGACTTCGTGCCCAGCTCGGGGTGCTTCTCCACCGCGCCGTTCAGGTTCGTCACGTAGGCCTGATGGTGCTTGTCGTGGTGAAGCTTCATCGTCGCTTCGTCGATAAACGGCTCCAGAGCCGTGTAGTCATAGGGCAGGGGGGGTAGTTCGTAGGCCATGTCGTTCTCCTGTTTTTTCGGGTTTGTCAGTCAGGAGCACCCTGACCGCTTCCTTCGTCTTCGATGCGGTCCGGCAGGCCAGCGATGCACGCATACCGGGCGCTTTACGCAACCTTCGCATCATACCCCACCTCGGTTTACGATTCATTGACAGGGAGCCCCATCCCCGTTTCCTCCATTTTTGGTTTCTAATAAAGCCTAATGAACGATCTCACCGCAACATACCGCTGGCTCGAAGATGACGGGCCTGCCTTTGGGGCTCCCGGTGTAGAGCCGCGTTGGACCTCCAGCCAGAAAGATGCCGTAGCCACCGCCTACGCCGCCTCCAGCCGGGTCTGGTTCACCATCTCCCACGGTACGTTGAACGAGATCTACTACCCCACCATCGACCGGCCCCAGACCCGCGACATGGAGCTTCTCTTCAGCGACGGAGAGACTTTTTTCTGCGAAGAGAAGCGCGACCTCACCTACGACTTCCAGTACATCGACGAGTCCGCTCCCGCCGTGCGAGTCACCGCGAACGACCCGGAGAGACGTTACAGCGTAACCAAGGAGTTCATCTCCGATCCCCACCATCCCGTCGTCCTGATGAACGTGCGGATCACCGGCGACGAGGACGTCTTCTCCCGCCTGAAGTGTTACGCCCTCCTCGCGCCGCATCTGGATGGCGGCGGAGCCGGCAACTCGGCCCGTTCCATCGACGTGGCCGGCCAGCGCTGCCTGCTCGCCTGGAAGAACGAGACCTCGCTCGCCATGGGAGCCACCTGCGGATTCACCCGCTCCTCCTGCGGCTACGTCGGCGCCAGCGACGGCTTTCAGAACCTCATCAAGGACATGAAGATGAGCTGGCAGTTCGGCCAGGCTCTCGACGGCAACATCGCCGTCATGGGAGAGATCGACGTCGCCCGCTACCGGGAGTTCACCATCGCCCTCTCCTTTGGCGACGGCCACCACTCCGCCATCGCCCAGATGATGCAGACCCTCGCCACGCCCTACCCCGAGCACCGCGACCGCTTCATCCTCCAATGGACGCGCTCCGACTTCCCGATAGGCCTGTGCCAGTCCGCGACCGACGGCGGCAAGCTCATGCGCATCAGTCAGAACGTGCTTCTCACCCACGAGGACAAGACCTACTCCGGCGCCTTCATCGCCTCCGCCTCCGTCCCTTGGGGAGCCTCGAAGAGCGACGACGACCTCGGCGGTTACCATCTGGTCTGGACTCGGGACATGGTCGAGACGGCCTCTGCCCTGATGGCCTGTGGGCGTACCGATACAGCCCTGCGCGCCCTCGTCTATCTAGCCTGCACCCAGCGCCCCGACGGCAGCTTCGCCCAGAACTTCTGGATCGACGGCAGCCCCTACTGGAGCGGGATGCAGCTCGACGAGGTTGCCTTCCCCATCATCCTCGCCTGGCGTCTCTGGACGCAGGGCGGCCTTGGGAACTTCGACGTCTTCCCCTTCGTCGAGCGCGCAGCCTCGTTCCTGATCCGCAACGCCCCGGTCACCCAGCAGGAACGCTGGGAAGAGGCTGCCGGATACTCTCCCTCGACTCTCGCGGCCGTCATCTCCGCCCTCATCTGCGCGGCCGATATCGCCCGTTCCCGCCAGTCCGTCGAGTTGGCCAACTTTCTGGAGTCCTACGCGGACTGGATCGAGTCGCACCTGGACGAGTGGACGACGACCTCTGACGGAGTCCTGCTCCCCGGCGTGAAACGCCACTACGTGCGCATCAGCCCCCCCGCCCCCGGCGAACCCTTCTACAACCCGCATCTCCCCGAGGGACACATCCGCGTCAATAACCGGGCGCCGGGCGAACAGGATGTCTTCGAGGCCCGTGAGGTCGTCGATGCGGGCTTTCTTGAGCTGGTGCGTTACGGTATCCGCCGCGCGGACGACCCCCTCATCGTCGATTCCCTCAAGGTCGTCGATCACATCCTGAAGATCGAGACTCCCTACGGAGACTCCTGGCGGCGCTACAACCACGATGGCTACGGCCAGAAGAAGGACGGCGGCCCATTCGAGGGCTGGGGGCAAGGGCGTGCCTGGCCGATCCTGACCGGCGAGCGCGGCCACTACGAGCTTGCCGCGGGGAACGATTACACGCCCTATATCAAGGCGATAGAGCAGTTCAGCTCCATCGGCGGCATGTTGCCGGAGCAGATCTGGGACTATCAGGACATCCCCTCCGCCGGAATGTATCTGGGGCGTTCCGCCGGATCGGCCCAGCCGCTGGTCTGGGCCCATGCCGAATACCTCAAGCTCCTCCGCTCCGCCACGGACGGCCGCGTCTTCGACCGCATCCCGGTGGTGGAGGCCCGATACGCCGTTCCGCCGGAAAAGCGAAACTTTACCTGCGATATCGAGGTCTTCCAGACCGGCCGCCCTATCTCGGCCATCCCGGCAGGCTCCCGCCTCCGCATCGTCGACTACGATCATTTCCGCGTTGTCTACACATTTGACAATTGGGTAACAATCCAGACTCTAAACTCACACTCAGTTGGTTTTCCCGGATCTGTAGTGGATATTCCAACCAGCGTCGATCAGGTCGGGAGCGTCATCTTCACACTTGTCTGGCAAGATCAGAACCAGCAGGAGCGATGGCTGGGAAGAAATATCGAAGTCAAGCTTGTTTCGCCGCCGAAAACGCCGCATCTTAACCGCGAAGGCTTATCCCTCGCTTCCCGCTAGTACACTGTTGCATAGACCGACCGTTAAATAGACTCGGGCCGCGTATACACTGCGGCTCCTTACAGATAAGGAAAAAGAATGAGCGATCATCAGGACCCGAAGCAGCAAGAATTAGACCAGCTTTCCATCAACGCCCTCCGTTTTCTGGCTGTCGACGCCGTTGAAAAGGCAAAGTCCGGCCATCCCGGCGCTCCCCTCGGTTGTGCGCCGATCGCCTATCTGCTGTATCACAAGATCATGAAGCATGATCCCTCCGATCCGAAGTGGATCGATCGCGATCGCTTCGTCCTGTCGAATGGCCACGCCTCGACCCTGCTCTACGGCTCCCTCCATCTCTCTGGTTACGATCTTCCGCTGTCTCAGCTCGAACAGTTCCGCCAGTGGGGCTCCCACACCCCCGGCCATCCGGAATACGGCGATACGCCCGGCGTCGAAGTAACCACCGGCCCGCTCGGCCAGGGCTTCGCTATGGCGGTCGGTATCGCCACTGCGGAAAAGCACCTCGCCGCCGTATACAACCGCGACACCTATAACGTCGTCGATCACTACACCTATGTGCTCTGCGGCGACGGCGACCTGATGGAAGGCATCTCCCACGAGTCGGCCTCTCTGGCCGGAACCCTCGGCCTCGGCAAGCTCATCGTCCTCTACGACGACAACCTGATCTCGCTCGACGGCCCCACGGAGCTCTCATACACCGAGGACGTGACCAAGCGCTTCGAGTCCTATCACTGGCACGTTCAGTCTGTCGCAGATGGCAACGATCTCGCCGCCATCGAGGCCGCCATTCTCGCCGCCAAGGCCGAGACCGGGAAGCCTTCGCTGATCCGTGTTCGCACCGTCATCGGCTACGGCAGCCCCAAGGCCGGAACCAACAAGGTCCACGGCGAGGCTCTCGGCGCGGAGAACGTCAAGGCGACCAAAAAGAACCTCGGTTGGCCCGAGGACAAGACCTTCTACGTGCCCGACGAGGCGCGCGAAAACTGGAACACCGCCAAGCTGCGCGGCAAGGACGCTCATGCCGAGTGGACCGCAGAATTCGAGGAGTACAAGAAGGCCTATCCGGAGCCCGCAGCAATCTTCGAGCGCACGGTAGCCGCCAAGCTGGCCGAAGGCTGGGAGAAGAAGATCCCGACCTTCCCCACGGAAAAGCCAGTCGCCACCCGCAACGCCGGTCAGGTCGTCATGCAGGCCATCGAGCAGGTCGTCCCCGAGCTCTTCGGTGGCGCCGCCGACCTCACCGCCTCGACCAAAACGATCTTCAAGGACTCGCCCAGCTTCCACGTCGATCCCGTGGGACGCAACGTCTTCTTCGGCGTCCGCGAGTTCGGCATGATGGCGATGGTCAACGGTATGGCTGCTCACGGCGGTCTCATCCCGTTCGGCTCCACCTTCTTCGTCTTCTCCGACTACTGCCGTCCGGCTCTTCGTCTCGCAGCGTTGATGAGCGTTCACTCGCTCTTCATCTTCACCCATGACTCGGTCGGTCTCGGCGAAGATGGCCCGACCCATCAGCCCATCGAGCACCTGATGAGCCTTCGCGCGATCCCGCAGCTCACCGACTTCCGTCCGGCCGATGCGAACGAGACCGCCGCCGCTTGGCAGCTTTCGCTGGAGCGCAAGAGCGCAAGCTTCATGGCGCTCTCCCGTCAGGATCTGCCGGTCATCGATGCCGCCACGGCTCGCGAGGGCACGCGGAAGGGCGCTTACGAGCTGCTCTCCTACGGTAAGGATGTCATCCTGATCGCGACCGGCTCGGAAGTCGCTCTCGTCGTCAAGGCTGCCGAGGAGTTGAAGGCTGCTGGCATCGGAGCCACCGTCGTCTCCATGCCGAGCTTCCGCATCTTCGACGAGCAGTCCGATGAGTACAAGGCGAGCCTCTTCCCCGAAGCCACTCCGAAGCTTGCCGTGGAAGCGGGTGCAACCATGGGCTGGTACAAGTACATCGGCCACAACGGCGCCGTCATCGGTCTCGATCGCTTCGGTGCCTCGGCTCCCGGTCCCATCGCATTGGAGAAGCTCGGGTTCAGCGTCGCAAACGTCGTGGAACACGCAACGAAGCTGGTGAAGAAGTAAAAACAAGGGGGTGAGACAGCCGTTGTCTCGCCCCCTCATTTTCTGAGGGGCCATTCTGGAAGCTGGATCAAATCCTTTCCTGCGCCTAAACAGCACGTCGAAACATCCAAAGAGTCAGAGGTCATTCATGAAGATTGCTATCGCGTCGGATCATGCCGGGTTCCCGCTCAAGGAAGAGGTGCGGGACTTCGTAGCCAAGCTTGGGCACGAGGTGCAGGATCTCGGTGCTTACAACACCGAGCCTTCGGACTACCCGGACTTCGCCGTGCTGGTGGGCAAGGCCTTGATGGCAGGCACCGCGGAGCGAGGAATTTTGATCTGCGGCTCCGGCGTTGGCGTCTGCATCGCTGCCAACAAGATGCCCGGAGTGCGTGCCGGCATGTGCCACGATACCTACTCGGCGCACCAGGGAGTCGAGCATGATGAGATGAACGTGCTCGTGCTTGGCGCCCGTATCATCGGCGCGAGCCTTGCTTATGAATGTGTAGAGGCTTATCTCAAGGCGAACTTTGTCGCCAGCGAACCGCGCTTTGTCCGGCGGCTCAATAAAGTGAAGGCCATCGAGAAGCAATATATGCCTGCCGTGGCCGGGACCACTCTCGGCTCGTAGTATTCGCTGATTCATCGTCGATTCAACATCGACTGGGAAACTCATCTCGCGAACGCCGCGAACCTCAAACCGCAGACTCAGGAGTATATGTCCAAGGCCGATTCAGCACGCACATGGTTCATCACCGGAGCCTCTACGGGCTTCGGCCGTCTGCTGGCCGAAGAGGTCCTCAAGGCGGGCGGGAAGGTCATCGCCACAGCTCGCAAGCAGGAAAAGATCTCCGACCTCGAACAGCAGTATCCGGGCAAGGCGCGGGCTCTGACGCTGGATGTCACAGATTCAGGCCAGATCGACTCCGTTGTAACGCAGGCCTTTGCGGAGTTTGGCCAGATCGACGTTCTGGTGAACAATGCCGGGTATGGTGTGGCGGGGGCCATCGAAGAGGTCTCCGAGGCAGAGTTCATGCCCATGTTCGAGACCAACGTCTTCGGCCTGCTCCGCGTCACTCGCGCCTTTCTTCCCTATCTGCGCAGGCAGCGGAGTGGGCATATCCTCAATCTTTCGTCCATCGGCGGCCTCATCGGCGGCCAGGGAATCGGCATCTACAACTCCAGCAAGTTCGCCGTCGAAGGTCTCTCCGAAGCGCTGGCCGCCGAGCTCGCGCCTCTAGGCATCCACGTCACCGTCATTGAGCCGGGGCCGTTCCGCACAGACTTTCTGGGGCGTTCGGGGGTCGTCGCCGTCGCACGCATCGCCGATTACGACAACACCGCAGGCAACATGCGCAAATACTTCGCAGAAAACGACGGCAAGCAGAAAGGCGATCCCCTGCGGGCAGTCCACGCCATGATGCAGGTGGTCGAATCGCCGAATCCCCCGCTCCATCTTCTGCTAGGCCAAAGCGCGCTGCAGCGCTTCCGGGGCAAACTGGATACGTGGCAAAAAGAGATCGCCGCATGGGAAGCAGTCACTGTCGGCGCAGATTTTCCCGAGGGGGAGTAGGCTCCCGCTGAATCTTTAAGCAATCTAAGTCGTACAGGAAGGGTAACGCTACATGGAACTTGGAATCATCGGGCTAGGCAAGATGGGCTTCAATATGGCGGAGCGGCTCCGTCTTGCAGGTCACAAGGTCGTAGGCTTTGATTTCAATAAGGATGCGACCGCAAGGCTGACGGCTGCCGGTTCGCTCGGCGTCGATTCTCTCGAAGCCCTGGTCAGCAATCTCTCCGCGCCGCGCGCCATCTGGATCATGGTTCCCTCCGGCGATCCCGTCGACCAGACGATCGCCAGGCTTGAGCCCCTCATGCAGAAGGGTGATACGTTCATCGATGGAGGAAACTCCAACTACAAGGACACGCAGCGCCGTCACGCCCAGGTCACGCAAAAGGGATTCGAATACATCGACTGCGGAACCTCCGGCGGAGTCTGGGGTCTCAAGGAAGGCTACAGCCTGATGATCGGCGGCGACAAAGCTCCCGTCGAGCGTCTCACCCCGATCTTCGAGGCCCTCGCACCTGCCAAAGCCGAAGGCTGGGGACACGTCGGCCCCTCCGGCTCCGGCCACTTCGTCAAGATGGTTCACAACGGGATCGAATACGGCCTGATGCAGGCTTACGCGGAGGGCTTCTCCATCCTGAAGGCCAAGACGCCTCTCGCGCTCGATCTCAACCAGATTGCTCACATCTGGCAGAAGGGTTCCGTCGTGCGTTCCTGGCTCCTTGATCTCACCGCCGAAGCCCTCGACAAGAACCCCACGCTGGACGGTCTCGAAGCCTATGTCCCCGACTCCGGCGAAGGCCGCTGGACGGTTACCGAAGCCATCGATCTCAACATCTCCGCTCCAGTCATCACCGAGTCCCTCATTCGCCGTCTGCGTTCGCGAGAGGAAAACAACTTCACTGATCGAATGATCTCCATCATGCGTGGTGCTTTTGGCGGCCACGCGGTAAAGAAATCCTAGCTGTTCAAAAAAATCTATCTCCAGCAAAGTCTTGACCGCGCTGTAGAGCCCCAATCAAAGTACGAGAGGTAAATCGACCATGCCGACCAAAGAAGCAGCCATCACTCCAGCCGGCCAGCAAACCGAGCGCATTCCCGATCCATGCATCGTCGTGATCTTCGGCGCTTCAGGCGATCTCACCAAGCGCAAGCTGTTGCCCGCGCTCTACCATCTTGAACAAGCCGGTCTGCTGCCGAAGGACTTCGCCGTCGTCGGTGTCGCCCGCAGGCCTCTTGAGAAGACCTTCCCGCCGGACATGAAGGAAGGCATCATCAGCGGCGGCGGCGTCGAGACCTCCGACCCGAAGCTCGATCCCTTCGTCAGCCGTATCCAGTACCACGCCATGAACTTCGACGATGCGGCCGGGTACGACTCCCTCAAGAAGACCCTTGCCAATATTGATAAGAAGTTCGGCACCAAGGGCAATCGCCTCTTCTATCTCGCGACTGCGCCGGAGTACTTCTCCGACATCATCAAGTACCTCGGCGAGCATGGCATGGCCAAGCCTGCCGAGACTGCGGACGGAGGCAAGACCTGGGTCCGCACCATCATTGAAAAGCCCTTCGGTCATGATCTGGAATCGGCCAAGGCGCTCAACAATGAAGTCAACAAGGTGTTCGATGAGGACCAGATCTTCCGCATCGATCACTATCTCGGCAAAGAGACCGTGCAGAACATCCTGGTCTTCCGCTTCGCCAACGGCATCTTCGAGAACTCCTGGAACCGCAACTTTATCGACCACGTCGAGATCACGGCGGCGGAGAGCATCGGCATCGAAGGCCGCGGCCCCTTCTACGAGACCGCCGGAGCCCTGCGCGACGTCATCCAGAATCACGTCATGGAGCTCCTCAGCTTCGTGGCTATGGAGCCTCCGGTCTCGTTTGAGGCCTCTGCCGTCCGCGCCGAGAAGGTCAAGGTCTGGAAGGCCATTCAGCCCATCCACCCTGCCGATACCGTCCGCGGCCAGTATGGCCCCAGCACGGTCGATGGCAAGCAGATCGTGGGATACCGCCAGGAAGACCGTGTCCATCCTCGCTCGCAGACGGAGACCTATGCCGCCCTGCGCCTTGAGATCGAGAACTGGCGCTGGGCCGGTGTTCCGTTCTACATTCGCGCGGGCAAGCGTCTCGCCAAGCGTGTCACCGAGATCACCATCCAGTTCAAGCAGCCTCCTCTGCTGCTCTTCAAGGACGCCGAAGGCAAGGGAGGCGAAGGCATCCGCCCGAACGTCCTCTCCATGCGGATTCAGCCCGACGAAGGTATCAGCCTCCGCTTTGGCGCAAAGATCCCCGGACCCAGCATGAACATCGGCACAGTGAAGATGGACTTCAGCTACGCAGAGGCCTTCGGCAAGTCCTCCTCCAATGGATACGAGCGTCTTCTGCTCGACGCCATGCTGGGCGATGGAACCCTGTTTGCCCACCGCGACGGCGTCGAAGCCACCTGGTCGCTGATTACGCCCATTCTGGAAGCATGGGCGAAGGACCCCATCAAGGAATTGCCCAACTATGCCGCCGGCACCTGGGGCCCTGCAACTGCCGATGCCATGCTCAAGTCGGATGGCCGCAAGTGGAGCAAACTCTAATCGAAACCCGGAAGTCAAACAGAAACGGACAGAACACATGCCCCGCCCTGTAACGGTTACATATAGCGTCTCTCCATCCTCCGCCGCGGTTGCCAGGGCCGCGGCGCAGCTCTTTACCGATGCTGCGGTCAACGCCGTACAGCATAGGGGGACCGCCCGCATCGCCATCTCCGGCGGAAATACACCGGAGACCGTCTTCGAGCTTCTGGCCAACCCGGCCCACCCTTTCGTCACGCAGGTGCCTTGGGACAAGCTCGATCTCTACTGGGTCGACGAGCGCTGCGTCCCGCCGGATCACGCCGAGTCGAACTACTGGATGACCCGCGAGGCCATGCTCTCCAAAGTGCCTCTCGCGGCGGAGCGTATTCATCGTATGGAGGGCGAGCTCGATCCGCATGTAGCTGCCGCTCGCTACGAATCGACGATCCGCAACACCTTCAAGCTCGAAGGTGCAGAGACCCCAACCTTCGATCTCGTGCTTCTAGGCATGGGCGATGACGGCCATACCGCCTCGCTTTTTCCCCATACCGAGGCGCTCGACAACATCACAGATATCGTCATCGCCAACCATGTGCTCCAGAAGGAGACGTGGCGCGTCACCCTGACCTTCCCCGTCATCAACCAGGGCCGTCAGGTCGCCTTCCTCATCGAAGGCGCTGGGAAAGCCCAGGTTCTGCACGATGTCTTTACAGGCCCCTATCAGCCCGAGGTCTTCCCCTCGCAGCTCATTCGCCCCGCCAGCGGTCAGTTGACCCTCCTGCTCGATGCAGCGGCCGCGTCCAAGCTTCCCGTCCCCTCCGGGGCAAGCCCTGCGGAGCCCTATATCGGCTCTCTGGAACTCGCCTAAATGATCCTCGCCGGGGACGTCGGTGGAACCAAGGTTCATCTTGCGCTCTATGATTTCTCCGGCGGACGTCTGCAAACGATCCGCGATCAGAAGTTCCCAGCGCACGACTTCGGAAGTCTCGACGAGGTCGTGCACCAGTTCCTCGGCTCCTCTGGGTCAAATGCATCCACAAAAGATGCGATCCTCGCAGCATGTTTCGGCTGTCCCGGTCCCGTCCGCGATGGGCGTCTTAAACTCACGAATCTTCCCTGGACGCTGGATGAGCGCGAGCTGGTCAAATCGCTCGCTATCCCGCACATCTTCCTCATCAATGATCTCGAAGCCAACGGCTACGGCATCCCCGAGCTGACCTCGGACAAGCTCTTCACGCTTCACCCCGGAGACCCCGATGCGGTAGGCCACGCCGGTCTGATCTCCGCCGGAACCGGGCTCGGCGAGGCTCTCCTCATCTGGGACGGCAAGAAGCATCGGCCTCTTCCCTCCGAAGGCGGCCACTGCGACTTCTCTGCCCGTACCGACCGTGAGATTGCGCTTCTCGAATACCTTCGCAAGTCGCTCGACGGCCGCGTAAGCTGGGAGCGTGTCGTCTCCGGCATCGGCATCAAGAATATCTACACGTTCCTTCGCGACGTCGAGAAGATCAACGAGCCCGGCTGGCTGCACGACCGAATGCTCACCGAAGATCCCAACGCCGTGATCGGAGCCTGTGCGGAAGATGGCTCCAGCGCGCTCTGCTTCGAGACCATGAAGCTCTTCGCCGCAGCCTACGGGGCGGAGGCTGGCAACATCGCCCTCAAAGTCTTGGCGATGGGAGGAATCTACCTGGGCGGAGGCATCGCTCCCAAGTCCCTCAAGACGCTCCAGAATGGAGCGTTCATTCAGGCATTCCTCGATAAGGGCCGCCTCTCCGCGCTGCTTCAGGCCATCCCTGTCCGGGTCATCCTCGACGACAACTGCGCACTGCTCGGGGCTGCTGGCTATGCGGAAAATCAGGTGGCGCATCTCTCCGGCTACTCCCTCCGTGCCGCCTCCGTCCAACCCCAGCCCTGATCCTTTCCCAGGGCTGCGGCCTCTCATCAGGATAAGAACGCATTATCATGAGTCGAGGCCCTCTGAATGTCGGTTCGTTCCACGCTTCTTCTTCTCGCTCTTCTCGTCCTTTCTTCGTTCCATCCAGCACAGGCCCAGCGGCTTCCATCGGGTGTCCATCCCGACTCCTACAAGCTTACCCTCACTCCCGATCTCGCCTCCGCCACATTTACCGGCAGCGAAACCATCGACGTAGTTCTGGACGCGCCCAGCAGAACGATCACGCTCAACGCCGCCGAGATTAAGTTCATCGCCGTAAAGGCGTACACCCTGCCCATAGCGGCCTACAACTACGGCAAGCTGGGCTCCCAGCCCGTTGCGCTTCGTCCCATCGACTCAGACAAGCATCCGCAGACCGCCTCCGTCACGCTCGACACCGCGAAAGAGCAAGCGACCTTCACCTTCCCCAACGAACTCCCCGTCGGAAGAGTGACGCTCGCTATCCAATACACAGGTATCCTCAACGACAAGCTCCGCGGCTTTTATCTCTCCAAAACCAAAGCCCGCAACTACGCTGTCACCCAGTTCGAACCAACCGACGCGCGCCGCGCCTACCCCGGCTTCGACGAGCCCGCCCTCAAGGCGACCTTCGACATCACCCTCATCGTCGACAAGGCCGACACCGCCATCTCCAACACCAACATCGTCTCGGACACCCCCGGCCCGGTCGCCGGAAAGCACACCATCCACTTCGCCACCACGCCGAAGATGTCCACCTATCTCGTAGCGTTTCTCGTCGGCGACTTCAAGTGCGCGGAAGACAAGTCCGACGGAGTGCCCATCCGCGCCTGCTCGACTCCCGATAAGGTCGGCCTCACGCACTTTGCCTTGGACGCGGCGAAGTACGTTCTCCACTATTACGACAGCTACTTCGGCATCAAATACCCCATGCCGAAGCTCGATATGGTCGCCCTGCCCGACTTCGAGGCTGGAGCCATGGAAAACTTCGGCTGCATCACCTATCGCGAGACCGACTTCCTCGTCGATTCGAAGTACGGCCCCATCCCCGCGAAGAAGCGCGTAGCTATCGTCGTAGCGCATGAGATGGCGCACCAATGGTTCGGAGACATGGTCACCATGCAGTGGTGGAACAATCTCTGGCTCAACGAGGGCTTCGCCACCTGGATGGAGGCGAAGCCCGTCACGCAATGGCATCCCGAGTGGAAGTTCCCCGAGGACGTAGCCGAGACCCTTGACGAAACGCTGAACCTCGACGCGCAGAGCACCACCCACGCCATCCGCGCACAAGCCGAAACCCCGGACCAGATCAACGAGCTCTTCGACGGCATCTCCTACGGCAAAGCAGGCGCAGTGCTCGACATGGTCGAGAACTATCTAGGCGAAGAAACTTTCCGTCAGGGCGTCCACAACTATCTGCAAGCGCACATGTACGCCAATGCAACGGCGGAAGATTTCTGGAACGCGCAAACAAAGAACAGCCATCTTCCCGTGGACAGAATCATGTCCAGCTTCGTCATCCAGCCGGGAGTTCCCCTGCTTACGCTCGCAGAAAGACACGCGGATACCGTGCCTGCCACGCAGAGCCGCTTCTTCCTCTCCGAGGCTGAGCGCAACCGGCCCCTCAGCAACCTCGTGCCGCAGTGGTCCATTCCCGTCTGCATCAAAACCAGCAACCAACCCATCTGCCGTGCGTTCAACTTCGACGAGTCCACAAGCAGCCTGCCCCTCCACGCAGACCTTACGATTCCAGCCGATGCACCCACGCCCTTCCTCTACATCAACGCAGCGAACAAGGGATACTACCGAACCGCGTACACTCCATCGCAGTTCAAGGCCATCCTCCCTCTGGCCGAGTCCTCCCTCACCGCAACCGAGCGCATCGGCCTGCTGGGCGATCGCTTCGCTCTCGTGCGCTCCGGCCAAAGCACCGTCGCCGACTATCTGAACCTCGTACTCGCCTTCAAGCAGGACCCCTCCTCGACTCTTCTGGAAGCTGCCCGCAAGCAGTTAGAAAAGATCAACTCCGATATCGCCACCGAAGAAGACCGCAACCTTCTGGCCGCCGTCATTCGCCAGCAGTTCGGCCCGGTGTATAAGGCGTTGGGCGAGCCGCGCAAAGCCGAGTCCTACGACCGTCAACAACTGCGCGGCACCCTCATGCAATTGCTAGGCGCCGCAAAAGATCCCGCCGTCCTCGCACAGGCCAGGCAGATCACGGATCAGATCTACTCCGCTCGCAGCAATAAAAATTTAGATCCGGCATTGGCAGATGCCGCCGTGATGGTGACCACAAACAACGGAGACGCCGCCCTCTACGAAAAGCTACTGGCCGCAAGCAAAGACGCAGCCAACCCGGGTCAACAGACCGATGCCCTGCACGACCTCGCCCGCTTTCGCAATCCAGCGCTGGTCACGCGCACGCTCGACTACACGGTCTCGGGTCAGGTTCGCAATCAGGATAGCTGGACCATCTTCGTGGCTCTCCTCCGCGACCGCGAGACACGCGACCAGACCTGGTCCTACATCAAGACAAACTGGCCGCAGGTCCACGCTCAGTTCACGACGAATTCAGGAGTCCGCGTCGTCGCAGCCACCGGATACTTCTGCAGCGCATCTCAGCGCGACGATGTAGCCGGCTTCTTCGCCACTCATAAGGTAGACGCCTCCGAGCGCACACTGGCCAAAGCTATCGATAACATCAATGACTGCATCCAGACGCGCGCAACGCAGGAGCCTGCCCTGCACCAGTGGCTTCTCACCCAACCCAAATAGTGGAGGATTACATAATCCTGAAGCGTTCCCGCATCAGTCGCTGAAAGCGCGGCCGCCATATCAGGTCATACGCCAGCTCTTTGTCGGGGAACATCGTCAGCGCAGCTCGTCGCGTATCGGCGATCATCTGCGAGGCCTCGTCAATCGTCAGCGAGCCGTCCTGGGCAATCACCTGCATCGCCATGTTCATCATGAACTGCATCCGGCGAATCAGCTTCTGCTCCTCCGCCTTCTCTTCCATGCTCACTACGACAACCTCGGCCTTCGTCTCGTTCAACTCCATCGAAAATCCTCCTCGATCCCAGTCATCCGTTCCCACGCCGATCTACTCTTCATTCGATGCATCCATCACTTCCCGGATGCCGCCCTCCCGGTCCATCAGAAACGTAGTCAGGCCAAACTCATCCGTTCGGTACAGCCTAGTACCAGCCTCAGCGATTCGCTGAATAACTTCGTAGCGGGGGTGCCCAAATGTATTCCCCTTGCCCACCGAGATCACCGCATCCCTAGGAGCTGCCGCCCTCAGAAACTCCTGCGTCGTAGAGGTCTTGCTGCCATGGTGCCCCACCTTCAGCAGCGTCACCGCGGAGACGCGCCCATGCGCCAGCATGGCGTATTCACTCGGAGCCTCCGCGTCTCCCTCCAGCAGAGCGGACGCCTCGCCATACTGCACCCGCATCGCCAGCGAATCGTTATTGCCCGGAACTCCGGCATTCCTGTATTCAGCTTCAGGAGCCAGTATCGAAACCATCGTCCCGTCCCAGGGAATCTGCGCGCCCGCATGGAGATGCCGCACCACAACGCCAAGCTGACCAGCCTCCGCCAGCAACGCTCGATACGTCTCCGAATCCGGATCGATGCTCACCCATAGCTCTCTCGGCCTGAAGTTCCGCAGCACCGCAGGCATCCCGCTCATATGGTCGCTGTGCGCGTGCGTCAACACCACCACATCCAGCCGCCGAAACCGCCGAGACCACAGGTAAGGCGAGACCACCTCCTCGCCAACATCAAACCGGCTCGTGGCCTCCGCCGCTTCGGTAACGCCTCCCACCGGCCCTCCCGCGTCAACCAGCATCGTCCCTCCACGCGGCCCCACCAGAAAGATCGAGTCGCCCTGCCCCACATCCATCGCTGTAATCTCCATCGCCCCCGCAGAGAGCGCCGGCCTCTCCGGCCAAAGCACCATCACAGCCACAGCCGGCAACACCAGCACAGCCGCCCACGCCCATCCACGCGAACGCCGCACCGCCCAGCAGCAGAAAACCCATCCACCCAGAGCTAGCAGGCCCACCCACCACATCGGCCCGGGAACCCTCATGTCAGCCGCGTGAAGAGCGCTCGCGCGTCCAATCACGCTGGTCGTCCCGTGCAGCATCAAAGCGGTCGCAGCCCCCGGCAGCATCGCCGCCCACGGGCTTATCAACGCGCCGCAGAACATCACCACCGCCATCGGAGCCAGCAGCGCAACCAGAGGAACGGCCAGCATGTTGGTCGGAACGGCCAGCATCGTCACACGATGGAAGTACAGCGCCATCGGCAGCACCATCACCATCTCTACCACCACGCCCACCACACTCAACTCCACAACCACCAGCACAAAACGCACCACCATCGCAGGAAGATTCCTCAGCCACCGCCCCCAGCGATTAGCCAGCAACTCCCCCCACATCCGCAACATCGCCCGAAACTGCGCCACCCGCGGCGGAAATCCAAAGTCCCTCCATCGCTCATCCATCTTGCTGGCCGCTTCCAGATAAGGCAGAAAACTCCGCTCTCCCAACGGCACCGCAATCCCTCCAATGGCCAGAATCGCCAGAAACGTCATCTGAAAACTGGCCTCAAACAATGCCTCCGGCGACCAAACCAGCGCCCCCAGAGCCGCCGCTCCCAGCGCATTCAGCACATTGCGGTCCCGAAACAGCAGCCGCGCAAATAAAAAAATCGCAGTCATCAACAACGCCCTCTGCACCGGAACGCCAAACCCGGTCAGCAGCGCATAGCCAAACGTAAACGCCAGTGTCAGCGGTGTAGCCACCCACTCCGGCAACCTCAGCCGCCGTGCCACCCAGAACACAATCCCAGCCAGCAGCCCAACGTGCATCCCCGAGACCACAAAAAGGTGAAACGATCCCGTGCGCTCGAATCCAACGCGCTGCGTCTTATTCAAGCCAGCCCTATCGCCGAACAGCATGGCATTCAACATCCCGGCATCGTCCATACTCAGCCGCATCGGCGCAGGAAGCCCCCGGTTCACACCCGACTGCACATACCCCGCAACCTGTCCCGAAGCCCAGCTCTGCATCGCAAAGATTCTGCATCGCATCTCTGCATCCCCGGCCCGAAAGAGCCCCTCATCGCGGCCAACCACCGTCACCTTCGCAGCCCTCACACTGGCACGAGCGCCCATGCCCTGCTTCAGTAGATAATCCGCATACTGCCACGCCCCCGGATCACGATACCGCTCCGGGACCTTCATCCGGACGGGAGCCTCCACCACGTCGCCGCATTGCAGACGCGGCAGCGCAGAAGCATCCGCCGCACCCTTATCCGGAACCACACTCATCCGTATCCCGCCGGAGACCGGAACCATCTGGGACGTGTCCGGCGTTACCTCTTCCATCGCGTCCACCTGCACATCGACCGACAGCGCACCCACCTTCTCTGCCTCTTCAGCCTCCTCTTTCCCCACCCACCAGTTCGGCTCCTGATCGTGATCTGTCCCATCGGCAAGAGCCGGCAGCACCCGCACCCGCACCACGCGCCCGCGAACCTGCCTGCTCAAACCATCCGCATATCGCAACATCGCCTGTTGCGTGGAAGGCATAGGCCGTATCTCGGCGCACCAAAGGCCAACCGCCATCCACAGAACGGCCACCGGCACAACCGTCACGCGAAGCGAGCAGCGAAGCCCCACCACGCAAAGCGCCAGAAGAAGCGTCGCAGCCACCAGCAAAAGAGCCGTAGGAGCGCCATTGCGAGCCAGCACCTCACCAGCCGCAAACCAGCAAGCTGCTGCCAGCAACGGAGCCCTCCGCAGCGCCAGCCTGGGCACTCGCGTAGCGGCCTTAGGCCAAAGATATGGGTTGGGTTCACCTGTCCGGGTCTTCAATGCTCTGTCTGCCGACCGTATCTGCAACCTATTTCAACACAAGCCACCCACAATTACTTGCGTAAAACAGCAACGGTCTCCAGATGAAACGTCTGCGGAAACAGGTCCACCATGTGCAGTTCCACCACGCGATATCCCGCCTCCTGCATCATCTTCAGGTCTCGCGCCAGCGTAACCGGATCGCACGAGACATACACCATCTCGCTCGCGGCAATCCTGTTCAGCAAAGTGCATACCTCCGCTCCCACTCCCGCACGCGGAGGGTCCATTACGATCAGCCCCGGTCGCTCCCGCTGCACCACCGCTCTACGAAGAAAATCGACCGTAGTGCTTTCAATCGCAACCTTCCCCGGCCCTTTGAAGGATCGCACCAGATCATTTCCAGCAATCTCCACCGCAACCACCTGATCGAATCCACGCGCCAACCGCCGGGAAAACAATCCAACGCCCGCATAGAGATCCCACGCCAGCGCCCCCTCGCGACCCTCCACAACCACTCGCACCAGCTCTTCCAGCAGAAAACGGTTTACTTGGAAGAACCCGCCGCGACTGACCCAGTAGCTCTCATCGGCAACCCGATAGTTCAGTCCCTCCGCGCCCCAGCTCTCCACCTGCCGCGGCTTCTGCGCCCGACGATTCGCGCCCTGCACCGGCACAACCGAGACCCCGGCCCCCACCACCTCCGGCGCCAGTTCACCAAGCCGCGCACAAAACTCCTTGAAACCAACCTGAGGCTTCTCCGTAAAGACCGAGACCTGCAACTTCTTCTGCTCGGCATCGGCAAAGAGCTCCACCTCGGAGACCCCCTGCACAAACCGCCCTGCCTTCGATTCCTCTGCGCCAACCCGCACCATGGCCTCAGCCGCGCTCCACAGCAACGGGGAAGTAATCGGGCACTCCTGAATCGGAAGAAACTCATTGGTGCCGCGCCTGTTATAGCCAACGTGAACCGCGCCTTCAGCGGTCTCGACCCGGAACCGGGCCCGGTTGCGATATCCCCACGGCTCGCCCGAGTGAACCAGAGCCTCCAGCGGCAGATCGACTCCAGCGCGAACCAGCGTCTCCCGCAGGATATCCAGCTTCATCCGCGTCTGCGCCGAGTAGTCCGCATGTTGATACTGGCATCCGCCGCATTCGCCAAAATGCCTGCACTTGGGGAAGACCCGGTCAGCAGATGGCTCCAGAACCTCGACCAGCGCCGCCTCCTCGAACCCGCTCTTCGCAGAGATCGGTTTCGCATCAACGACCTCTCCCGGCAGCGTGAACGGCACAAACACCGTCCTTCCATCCATCTCGCGAGCCAGCCCCGAGCCACCATAAACCGCTTTTTCAATCCTCAATTTCATCCGTGGCTCATGTAGAACAGGCTCAGCCTAGGCAGCTTTCGAGCTTCAAAGAGTCGCTTCAACAGAAATTGCTGCTGCACCTGCTTGATCTGGACCGCCTTCATCTTGCCGCGATACGGAGCCAGCTCCCGGTCCGCCTGTTCGCGCAAAGCGGTAAGCTCCTCCTCGGGGGTCGAGGTCAGCAGCGCAGCAAACAGTTTTTCCTCCAGCACGTTCAGCGTCCGGTCCAACTCTTCCAGCGACCCACCAGCTTCCGACCGCATCCCAGCCGCCAGATTCCGCAAGCGAGCCACCGTCTCCGTCACAATTTTGTCCGCTGGAGAGGCCAACTGGGCCGCCTCCAGTCTGCCCGCGTTCTCTTCGAGATATCCGCTCACCGGCGTAGTCTCGAACCCGCTCTCCTGCGCCTCGCGCACCGGCGTGTTGCCGCCCACCGCGGCCGCCATCGCCTCTTCCACGGCCTCCGCCACGCTCTGCGCGCACCAGGCTAACCCATTGATCTTCCTTGGCTTGCTCTTCGCCCGCAGAGCTTTCGCGTCGTGCTTGTCGAACGCGTTATCAATGCCGCGCAACACCGCGTCCAGCGGCACTCCCGCCTCGCGCCACGTCTCAATCAGGGCCCAGTCCAGCGTAGAGAGCATCAACAACGAACCGCGTCGCTGCTGAAACCGCTCTTCGATCTCAGTGAAATAATTGAAATAATTCGTCATTCCGTCTTTCGTGCAACGCTCTAGGCTCCGCCGCGCCGCTTGTGGCGGTCGAGATTTCTCTCGTAGATGATTCTCAGTCCCGTCAGCGTCAGCATGTCATCCACGGCCGCAATGTACTTCGATCCGCCCGCGATAAGTTTAGCCAGGCCACCAGTTGCCACGGTCTTCGTGTCCGGTCCCATCTCGGCGATCATCCGCTCCAGAATCCCATCCACCAGCCCGATATAGCCGTAATAAAGCCCAATCTGAAGGTTATCCACGGTTCCGGTGCCAATGACCTTAGAGGGTTTTTTCACGTCGATGCGGGGCAGACGGGCGGCGCGGGCGAACAGTGCGTCCGCGGAGATTCCAAGCCCCGGCGCGATAGCTCCGCCGATAAACTCGCCCTTCTTCGAGATCACGTCGAAGGTGGTGGCTGTGCCCATATCCACCACGATGCATGGGCCGCCGAAGCGCTCAAAGGCCGCGACACAGTTGACGATTCGGTCGGCGCCGACCTCGGCGGGGTTGTCGGTCAGGACGGGCATTCCTGTCTTTACGCCCATCTCGACGAAGAGGGGCTTCAGCTTGAAGTAGGTCTCGCAGACCTGGCGGAGCATGGAATCGAGCGGGGGGACCACCGACGAGATGGCAATCTCGGTGACGGATTCAATCTTCAAGTCCTTCAGAGCAAACAAGTTGCGGAGGAGAACTCCGAACTCGTCCGTGGTCTGCCGGGCGGGCGTGGTGATGCGCCAGTTCGCAACCAGCTCGGAGGGGGTATCCTCTGCTCCGGGGCGGTAGAGCCCTAGCACGATGTTGGTATTGCCCACGTCCATGACAAGAAGCATTTCTTCGAGGTTCTCCGTAAGTCTTTGGTTAAATTGTCCTTACTCCGCCAGAGCGCACCGTATGGAGGAGTCCGTCGCTGCCCGCTACGCGTAGGAAGCCCTGGGCGTCGAGGCCGTCCGTGAGGCCAGTATAGCCGCCGTCCTCGTCCACGGTGACTCGTTTGCCACGCACCCAGGTGGAGGCGGCGGAGAAGCGGTCGAGGAGCCCCGGGGCGGTTTGCTGGCCTTCTAACTCCTTCTGGAGCAATAGGATCTGAGAATCCAGAGCACGAAGAAGGGCGGGCAGGATCTGTTCGCGTGGACAGGTCTTTCCGGTCTCCAGCCGCAGGGAGGTTGCAAGTTCTTTGATTTCATCGGGAAAGCTCTCGTGGTTGAGATTCAGGCCGATCCCGATGACGGCATAGCGCAGCGAGGTGGGAGTGGCTTGCTGCGCGGAGATGGAGGTTTCGACCAGAATGCCTCCGCATTTTCTCTTACCGACCAGAATGTCGTTGGGCCAGCGAATATCTGCTTTTAATTGAGCAACATCGGCGATGGCCTGCTGTACCGCGAGGCCGGTTGCCAGCGACAGCCACAGGACGTTCTGGAGGGGAATTTGTGGGCGCAGGAGGACGCTTGCGTAGAGGCCGTCGCCCGCGGTGGAGTGCCATGTGTGGCCTCCGCGGCCTCGTCCGGCGGTCTGCTCGTCTGCGATCCACACGCTGCCATGCGGGGCGCCGGACTGGGCCGCTTCGAGGGCGAGGGTGTTGGTGGAGGGAGTGGAGCGGAGATGGAGGAGCTTTCCGGCGAACGGCGTGCCGGTGATGGCTTGCTGGACCTCTGCTAAGTTGAATAAATCAGGCAAGATAGCCTCAGTACAGGTCGGCGGTGATTCTCATGCTGAGATCGACCGCCACGGCGGAGTGGGTGAGCGCGCCGACGGAGACGAAATCGACTCCGGCCAGGGCGTAGGCCCGGACGATCTTGAGGCTCATGTTGCCGGAGGCCTCGATGGGAACAGTGGGGAGCGAGGCGCGGATCTGCTTAACTGCTTTCTTTACTTCACTTGGCGTCATGTTGTCGAGCAGGATGGACTCGGCTCCTCCGGCGATGGCCTGGTCGAGCTCGGCCTGGCTGCGGACCTCTACCTGCACGGTCTGACCTGCTTTGCGGCCCTTCAGGGCCTTTTCGAGGACGGTGGGGAGACCGCCGCCTAGCGATATGTGGTTATTTTTGATGAGGATACCGTCTTGCAGGTCGAGCCGGTGGTTAACGCCTCCGCCACAGCTTACGGCGTACTTGTCCAGAGCGCGCAGGCCGGGGATGGTCTTGCGGGTGTCTAACACCTTGGTTTTTGTGCTACTTACGGATTTGACGAACTCGTTGGTCAGGGTAGCGATGCCGCTCATACGCTGCATGAGGTTGAGGATGACGCGCTCGCAGGAGAGGATGGCGGCGGCGTTGTGGCGGATGACGGCGAGGGTCTGGCCTTTTTTGACCTTGACGCCGTCGAAGATCTCGGGGTGGCTAATGACCTCGAAGCGGCCTACGGGCTTCGTGGACATTTTGGCGAAAGTGTCTAGAAACAAGGGGATACAGCCGAGGCCGGAGACGATGCAGGGCTGCTTGGCGATGATGGTGGCGGAGGCGCGGAGCTTCGGGTCGATAGTCAGGGCGGTGGTTACGTCATGAGTGGCCTTGTCTTCAGCGAGGGCGGCTTCGAGGATGGTACGTATCCGTTTGCTCTTCCAATCCATAGGTTAATCCTAAACCTCTTTTCAGAAAAAAATCCGGCGGGGCGGGTAGCGGGAGAAACTCGGGTTTGAGTGTTTTTTTGAGGGGTTTTTGCGAAAAGTGATGTTTTGGAACGTGTTTTTTGGTCGGTGGAAGCATGTTTTTGACGGCTCGGATGTGGTCTTTTGCACGCCACAGGTTGGATGACGAAAATTGCGCCACGTCTTTTGAATTTTTTTGAGGGAGTCCCGCAAAAAAGGAGCCGCCCCCTTTCGGGACGGCTCAGTGAGGAGTGCAGGGTGGAGGGGAGTCCGGACGAGGCTTGTCCCGTCCGGAGGAAAGTTACCGGACGCGGATGCGGCGGCGGACGGCTCCGGCGACGGAGAGGAGGCCGGTTCCGAGCAGGACGAAGGTGCTGGGCTCCGGGGTGGCTCCTACGCCGATGGAAGGAGCGGAGACTCCGGTGAAGACGAAGGTATCGTCGAAGTAGTTGAAGTCTGATCCGCCGAGCGCCTCGTCTTCCAGACCGACATAGATTCCAGAGGGAATGTCGACCCCGTTGAGGGTGCCGCCGCCGTAGGGGGTGATGTAGGCGTGGTTGACTCCGTCAGAGCTATAGCTTGCCAGCGAGGCGAGGTTGCCCTGGGGCGAGAGGATGTAGAAGACGAGCTGGTCGCCGGCGTTGATCTCTCCGGGAGCGGTGCCGACTGAGACTTCGGCGCCGAGGGCGGTGCCGTGGTTGTTGAGGATCGCGCCGCTGCTGTAGCCGGTCTGGATGTCATAGAGCTCAACGTAGTCGGTGAAAGAGGCTCCGCTGCCGTAGTAGTAGATGTTGATTCCGCCGCTGGTGGTGGCGAAGGTATTGACCTCGGGAGCGATGGTACCGGTATCGGGATAGGGGATGACGTCCGCCAGAAGAGGGGTGGCGGAGGCGGCGAGAGCAGAGAGAACGAGGCCCAAGGCAAAGCGTTTCATGATGCTTCTCCTGAAAGATGTGGGTGGCGGTGCATTCAGGAAGAAGCAATTGAAACGCCAAGGATTGAACGGAGTAAGTCGTTGATTACGAAGGGCTGGCTGGGAATACATTGCGTGCAAACGTGCAAGAGAGTGCGTCTCCCCTGAGGAAAACATTCTTAGAATGTCTACCAGAGTGTCAGGGGCGATGCAGTCGAGATGATGCGGACGCGTACCGCCCCGCTTATGCGATCAGGCTGCATAAGCGGGGCGGTGGGATGGTTTGACCTTGAATTCTGGTTTGGATTTAGATCTGGATCATTCCGCCGTCTACGAAGAGCTCTACTCCGGCAACGAAGCTGGAGTCGTCGGAGGCGAGGAAGGAGACGGCCTTTGCGATCTCGTCGGGTTGTCCGATGCGTCCCAGCGGAACCTGTGAGGCGAGCTGAGCCTTCAGTTGTTTTGCCTGCTCGGGATCGGAGGCGAGGCCGTCTACGCCGGGGGTGTCGATGGGGCCGGGGCTTACGACGTTGACGCGGATCTGGCGGTCTTTGAGCTCGCTGGTCCATGTGCGGGCGAAGGAGCGCACGGCGGCCTTGGTGGCGCTGTAGACGCCGAAGGCGGCCATGCCTTTGACGGAGACGATGGAGGCGTTGAGCACGATGGTTCCACCGTTGGGGATAAGCGGGAGGGCCTTCTGGACGGTGAAGAAGACGCCCTTGACGTTGGAGTCAAAGGTCTTGTCGAAGTGCTCTTCGGTGACGTTGTCGATAGTAGCGAACTCGCCGCCGCCTGCATTGGCGAAGAGGACATCGATGCGGCCGAACTGCTCCTTGATCTGGGCGTAGAGGCGGTCGAGGTCGGCGAGGCTGCCGGAGTCGGCCTGAATAGCGGTGACGTTGGCGCCGATCTCTTTGGCTGCGTCTTCGATGACCTGCTTGCGGCGGCCGGTGATGATGACCTGTGCTCCCTCGGCTACGAAACGCTTTGCAGTGGCGAGGCCGATGCCTGTGCCTCCGCCGGTGACGAGTGCGATCTTTCCTTCAAATTTCTTTGACATGGGGTTCTCCGTGGGGTGGTGGATGGAGCTTTGGTTGAGCTGGTTTTATTCCCGGATGAGGATGATTTGGCCAGCGTGGAAGGAGTCGTGATTGTTGCGGCTGATGAGTACGGAGAGCCGGTTGCGGAGGGGATCTTTGGCGAAGTCCTCTTCGGACACGGCACTGTGTCTTTCAAGCCACTGCTGGGGTGTGAGGGTTTCGAAGCCGGTAGCGAGGGCTCGGTTGACCTCGCTCCATGCTTCTTTGAGAGCGATGGGGGAGATGGAGTCGGGCTGGGAGCGGTCGGGATTGCTGATGAAGGCTTCGTCCAGCTCGGGATGGAGGCGTTCGCCGAGGCGGAGCAGGGGAAGAAGGCGGTCGTGTATGGCGGTGAGGTGTCCGAGGAGGTAGAAGACGCGGTTTTTGCCGGGGGCCACCTGGCGCTGAAGCTGCTCGTCGGAGAGTGCGGCGATGGCCTTGTCGATGCGCCCGGTTACGAGCTTCCAGGAGTTGAGGGCCGTGGCTACGAACAGGTGTTCCGGTGTGGACGCGGGGATGGTCATCGCTCTCCTCGATTTGACATTTAGATACATGTCTAAAGATGAGGAGGGCGATGACCGGGATTCACGAAGCTCGATCTTTTGTTGTTCCTTTAGCCCAGATTGTCGAGGGCTTCGAGGTCGGCTTTGGCCTTGTCGTAGAGGGTGCGGGTCTCGGCGGATTGCTTGCGGAGGCCTTCTACGATGTGGGCGGGGGCCTTGGCCATGAAGGAGTCATTGCCTAACTGGCGTTCGGCTGCGGCTAACCCCTTTTCCAGCTTGGCTAGTTCTTTGGTGAGGCGCTCGCGTTCGGCGGGGGCGTCAATCTGGCGCTGATAGGTGACGGCCACCTCAAAGCTGGCGGTGGCGCGAACGTTGGAGCCGGTGAGGGGCTGCTCGGCCGCTTCGATGGAGTCTACGCGGGCGAGCTTCTGGATGGCGTCGAACTCGGTTTCGAGCATCCAGCGGTATTGAGGGGCGAGATGGACCTGGATGGGGACCGGCTCTTTTTCGGGGACGCCGAGGTCTTTGCGGAGGCTGCGCGTGGCGACGATGAGTTCCTGCAGGAGGGCCATGTAGGCGGTGGCTTCGGGGTTCTGCGGGAAGTCGGCGGGCTGCGGGTAGCGGGTGAGGGCGATGGATTTGGCCGGTGGCTGCTGGTTGTAGAGCGCGTGCCAGATCTCTTCGGTGAGGAAGGGCATGAAGGGCGAGAGCAGGCGCAGGGCGGCCTCGAAGACGCTGACGAGAGCGTTGAGGGTGAGGGCGGTGGCGTCGGTGGGTGCGTCGAAGATGAGGCGGAGCTTGGTGAGTTCGAGGTACCAGTCGCAAAGCTCTCCCCAGAAGAACTGGTAGATGGCGTTGGCGGCTTCGTCGAAGCGGTAGGCGGCGAGGGCCCGGTCTACCTCGGTGGAGACGGCGGCGAGGCGGTCGGCGATCCAGCGGGTTTCGAGCG
>JAATEV010000103.1 GCA_015655585.1 Terriglobales bacterium
CCATGACGGAGATGGCTCCGGCCTCTTCGGCGATCTCGGCCTGGGCTACGTTCATGACGTCCATGATGACGCCGCCTTTGAGCATTTCGGCGAGGCCGAGCTTGAGGCGGAGGGTGGACGTGTTGAAGCTGCCGTTGTGATCTGACATGGGTGATTCTCCTTCGATGCGCGGCGGTGGGCGCTGTTTTTGTTGGGTGTCCGCGAGACTTTTAAGTTTAGCAGTTTTGGCGGGGCAGGGCTTTTGGGTTTAGGAAAAGCAAAAGCAAGAACAACAGCTATAAATCAGTCGCTTCGCCCTTCGGGCTAAGCGACGGCCTTCGGTAGAGCGGTGGTCGCTTCGCGACGGTTTTTAATGGCCGGGCTAAAGCCCGGCCATAATCCGAAAAAGCAGGAACAACGGCAACGACGAGGACAAACAATGACGAGAACAAGCAACGGCAAAAGCAAGAGTTCATGGGCTGGGAGGGTTTCCGTTTCCAGCGTTATGAGGATGAAGTTGTTGTGAAGATAGATGGTTGGGTGGCTTGTTTTCTGGCTGGGGGATTGGGAATTGTTGGGCTGTTGAGTCTTTCGCGGAGGTTCTACGTCTTTCTGTGTATTCCCGCTTATTTCTGGATGAAGGAAATTATTGGTAAATAGATGTATTCCGGCGGGGAGAACGGTCGTTGCCGTTGGTTTGGACGGTAGACTGAAATATCTTCAGATACTTGAGCAACGAATGTCGTATGTCCGGGTTGAAGACAAGTACGCGAGAGCACCGGTGGTTTTTGCCAGATGCAGGCAGTCCGGGAGAGCTTGCAACGATAAAAGATTTAAATTTGCCGAATCCTAAGGGGATGACGAATTTTCGCGATGAGTTCAATCAGTTCCAGGCACCGCGCCACCATGCTGTTTTGTCTTGGCGCTTTTTTTTTAGCTGGATGCAGCGGTAAGCCCGGCGACCCGAAGAGCGAAGTTCCCCCACCGGCAGAGGTTCAGGCCGATACCGATCCCAATCTTGTGCAGATTCCGCATCCTGAGCGGTTTACGCTGGCTACGGCCTCGAACTATGAAGCCGCTTCGACGGTGCAGGTGACGGGGACGGTAAATCCGGACATCTCGCGGACGATTCCGGTGATCTCGATTGCCTCGGGCCGGGTGCTGGAGGTTCATGCGCGGATTGGCGACTATGTGAAGAAGGGACAGTTGCTGATGGAGGTGCAGAGCTCGGATGTTTCGGGCGCGTACAGCCAGTATTTGAAGGCCGTGAATGACGAGCGTCTGGCCAAGGTGCAACTCGATCGTGCGAAGCTGCTGAATGAGAAGGGTGCGATTCCGAACAGTCAGGTGGAGATTGCGCAGAACGCGGAGGACGATGCGTCGGCTGGGCTGAAGGCGTCTGAAGAACAGCTTCGCGTGCTGGGCGTGGATAAGGATCATCCGTCGGCTTCAGTAAAGGTTTATTCGCCGGCTTCGGGCTACATTATTGCTCAGAATGTGACGAATGCGGGCGCTGCGGGCGTGACGTATTCGGGCTCGTCGAGCGCGTTTACGATTGCAGATCTCTCGCACGTGTGGATTATCTGCGATGTGTATGAGAACGATCTGGCTTTGGTGCACATGGGGCAGAAGACCGAGATCAAGCTGGCGGCGTATCCTGACCGCACGCTGACGGGCGTGGTGAGCGATATCGGCGCGGTGCTGGATCCGCAGATCCGCACGGCGAAGGTGCGTATCCAGGTAGAGAATCCGGACACGATGATGCGCGTGGGGATGTTCGCTACGGCGGCGATCCACGGCAAGACGATGCAGACGCACGCGCAGATTCCGGCGACGGCGGTGCTGCATCTGCATGACCGCGACTGGATCTATGTTCCGGCGGGCGAGGGCAAGTTCCGTCGGCTTCCGGTGCAGGCGGGGCAGATGCTGCCGAACAACATGCAGGCGATCCTTTCGGGCATCAACGCGGGGCAGCAGGTGGTTTCGAACGCGCTGGCTCTGCAGAATACGGCGGACCAGTAAATGATTCGCGGGCTCGTCGATTTTGCACTGAACAATCGCTGGATGATGCTGGGGTTTGCGCTGCTGCTGTTCGGGTGGGGCGTGGTCTCGTTCCATAACCTGCCGGTGGAGGCTTATCCGGACGTGGCGAATAACTACGTCCAGGTGATTACGCAGTGGCCGGGCAGGGCGGCGGAAGAGATCGAACAGCAGGTGACGATTCCGCTGGAGATCAGCATGGCGGGGATTCCGCACATGACGCATCTGCGGTCTACGTCGTTGGCCGGGCTTTCGAGCGTGAGAATGATCTTCGACGACGATTCGGTGAACGACTGGAACCGCGCGAAGGTGGTGGAGCGGTTGTCGCAGGTGACGTTGCCTGCGGGTCTTCAACCGCAGATCGGGAGCGACTGGAGCCCGGTGGGCCAGATCTATTGGTTCACGCTGCGGAGCACGAATCCGCTGTACGACAACATGGACTTGAAGTCGCTTCAGGACTGGACGATTGAGAAGCAGTTGAAGTCGGTTCCGGGCGTGATCGATGTTTCGAGTTTCGGCGGTATGACGCGGGAGTACCAGGTCCGCGTGGACCCGGACAAGCTGGTGGCGTATGGCTTGAGCATTGGGCAGGTGGAGCAGCAGATTGCGGCGAACAATACCAATGCGGGCGGAAGCTTTATTGAGCAGGGACAGCAGCAGATCAATGTTCGCGAGGTTGGACTGTTTCGCGATGTAAAGGACATTGAAGAGACAGTGCTGAAGGCGCAGAACGGCACGGCCCTGCGAGTGAAGGACATTGCGACAGTGGTGCAGGGGCCGAAGATCCGGCTGGGCCAGATCGGCAAGGCCTGCCGGTTTGGCTCGACGCCGATGCCGGAGCCGGAGACTGACGCGGCGGCGACTGATCCTTGCGTGAATCACGCGGGCAAGGACGAAAAGGGGATTCTGCGCGAGGACGGGAAGATCATCAACGATGACGATGTGGTGGAAGGCATCGTGGCGTTGCAGAAGGGCGATGACTCCCAGTTTGCCCTGGAAGGGATTCACCAGAAGGTCGAAGAGCTGAATACGCGGGTGCTGCCGCCGGGAGTGAAGCTGATTCCGTTCCTGGATCGCAGCGACCTGCTGCACTATACGACGCATACGGTGCTGCATAACCTGACGGAAGGAATCATCCTTGTCGTCATTATTTTATTCCTGTTCCTGGGGAATGTTCGCGGGGCGCTGATTGTTTCGCTGACAATTCCGTTTGCGCTGTTGTTTGCGTCGATCTGCCTGGATTTGCGGCATATTCCGGCGAACCTGCTGTCGCTGGGCGCGCTGGACTTCGGCATGGTGGTGGATGGCGCGGTGGTGATGGTGGAGAACATCGTTCGGCACCTGAGCCATCAGCGCAGAGACGCGATGACGCCGGCAGAGCAGATTCGCGAGGCGGCGCACGAGGTGCAGCGGCCGGTGTTCTACGCGATCGGCATCATTATTACGGCGTATCTGCCGATCTTTACGTTGCAGGCGGTGGAGGGACGGCTGTTCCGGCCGATGGCCTGGACTGTGGCGTTTGCTCTGCTGGGCGCGCTGGTGTTCTCGATGCTGATTGCGCCGGTGCTGGCGAGCCTGCTGTTCCCGAAGGGGACTTCGGAGTGGCAGAACCCGGTGATGGGGTGGCTGACGGACCGGTATCGCTATGCGGCTCGGTGGGCGATTGAGCATCGGTGGGTGACGGTGGGCGGCGCGGGGTTTGCGTTGCTGCTGGCGCTGTTCCTGGGGACGAGCGGAGTGATCGGGTCGGAGTTTCTGCCGCATCTGGACGAGGGCGCGATCTGGGTACGTGGCACGCTGGCTCCAAGCGCCGGGCCTACGGAGAGCCTTCGCGTGCTGAGGCAGGCGCGGATTGCGCTATCGGCGTTCCCGGAGGTGACGAAGGTGGTGAGCCAGACGGGGCGTCCGGATGACGGTACGGACGTGACGGGGTTCTTCAACACGGAGCACTTCGTAGACCTGAAGCCGAAGAGCGAGTGGCGGCCGGTCTTCCGGCAGAACAAGGAAGAGCTGATCGGCGCGATGGACCGCGAGCTTGAAAAGATTCCGGGCGTGATCTGGAACTTCTCGCAGCCGATCTCGGACAACGTGGAAGAGGCCGTGAGCGGTGTGAAGGGCGAGCTGGCGGTGAAGATCTACGGCGACGACCTGAAGACGCTGGAAGAGAAGGGCGACGAGATCGTCGCGGTGATGGGGAAGGTCCGCGGCGTGAAGGACCTGGGCCTGTTCCGGGTGATCGGGCAGCCGAACCTGAACTATTCGGTGGACCGCGAGGCGGCGGCTCGGTATGGCATCAACGTTGCCGACGTGCAGGACGCGATCCAGACGGCAGTGGGCGGGAGTTCGGTGAGCCAGGTGTTACAGGGCGAGGCTCGGTATGACGTGGTGGTGCGGTATCTGCCTCAGTATCGGAACACGCAGGACGCGATTGACACGATCCGGCTGGTGGCTCCTACGGGAGAGCGGGTCTCGCTGTCGCAGTTGACGAAGGTGAAGATGGAGGACGGCGCGGAGACGATTGGACGCGAGGGCGGCCAGCGCTTTGTGGCGATCAAGTACAGCGTGCGTAACCGCGACCTGGGCAGCACGGTGGAAGAGGCGATCAGCAAGGTGAACAGCCAGGTAAAGCTGCCGCCGGGATACAGGACCGACTGGGCGGGTGAGTACGAGAGCCAGAAGCGGTCGTCGCGGAGGCTGATGCTGGTACTGCCGATTACGATCCTGTTGATCTTCGTGATTTTGTACTCGATGTTCCACTCGGGCAAGTGGGCCGGGTTGATCCTGGTGAATGTGTCGATGGCTCCGGTGGGCGGTTTGCTGGCGCTGCTGTTTACACATACGAACTTCAGCGTGTCTTCGGGCGTGGGCTTTCTGGCGTTGTTCGGCGTCTCGGTGCAGACGGGCGTGATTATGCTGGAGTACATCAACCAGATGCGGGTGCGCGGGCACTCGATCGAAGAGTCGGCGATTGAAGGCGCGGTGCTGCGGCTGAGGCCGATCATGATGACGATGCTGGTGGCTACGCTGGGCCTGTTGCCTGCGGCGACTTCGCACGGCATCGGCTCGGATTCGCAGCGGCCTTTCGCTATGGTGATTGTGGGCGGATTGATTGGCGCGCTACTAATCAGCGTGTTCCTGCTGCCTACGTTGTACGTGTGGATTGCGCGGCCTACCGACGTCCTTCCTACCCCTGAAACGGAGTTTGAGAACTAATGCAGTGGAAGCGCACAGATCGATCGTTCGTCCTCTCAGCACAGGCCGTTGCAGGCCCGATGACGAAGGCGCGGCTTCGGGTGGTTTTGATGGCGGGGCTGGTGTTGCTGCCGGGTTCGGGGGCGTTGCTTGCCCAGACGGCTCCTGTTGGGCCTGTTACTCCAGCGGCGGGTGCGATCACGATGCAGGAGGCGGTTGACCTTGCTCGTGCGAAGAACCCGGCGCTGCTGGCGGCGCAGCAGAACCTGCTCTCTGTGAAGGCGCAGGAGATTCAGGCTGGGTTGCGAGTGAATCCTTACCTGAATATCACGGGCTCGAACGTTACGCTGGGAGAGCACGCGGATAATCCTTACAACTATACGGTTGGGGTGGGACGGCTGTTTGAGCGTGGCGATAAGCGTCGCTGGAGGCTGGACAGCGCGAAGGCGGTGACGGGGCAGACAGACGCTCTGTATCACTCGCAGGAGCAGCAGACGATTCTGGCGGTGAAGCAGGCCTTTACGAACTTTGTGATTGCGAAGGCGGCGAAGAAGCTGGCGGACGATAACCTGAGCGACTATAAGCGCGAGGTGGAGATTGGCCGGGAGCGCCTGAAGGCCGGGGACATCGCCAAGCTGGACTTTGAGCGGCTGGATCTGCAACTGGCCCAGTTTGAGTCGGACGAGGCCGCGGCGGTGACGAACGCGCAGCAGGCGAGCGTTCAATTACAGGTGCTGCTGGGGTATGAGAGGCCGAGGGCGGACTTCGACGTGGTGGGCGAGGTGGTGCCGCCGGTGATCTCGACCACGATGCAGGACCTGGAGCAGAAGGCGCTGGCGGCGCGGCCGGACTATCGCGCGGCGCAACTGAGCGTTACGGCGGCGGACGCGAATGTGAAGCTGGCGTATGCGAATGGGAAGGCCGATCCTACGCTGGAGGCGGACTATGACCGGAACGGCGTGGACAATTCGGTTGGGTTCTCGATTAATATTCCGCTACGATTCTTTGATCGCAACCAGGGCAACAAGGAGACCGGAAAATATCTGGCACAGTCGAGCCGGTTTGCGGTGATGGCGCTGAGAAACCAGGTGGTCGGCGATGTGGATGAGGCGTGGGCAGGATATGCGAATGCCAAGCTGCTCTCGGACCGGTATAACGGGCACTATCTGGATGAAGCGAAGGACATTCTGGATATCTCGCGGTTCAGCTATGAGCATGGCGGGCTGGCGCTGATCGACTATCTGGATGCGCTGCGGCAGACGCGGGCGGTTACGGCGGATGCTTTGAGCGCGTACTCGCAGACATGGATGGAAATCCATCAACTCAGCTTCGTGACCGCTACGGATATTCCGTAAGGCTTACCGAAAAGGGTCCTGAAAGAACGGTATTGCCTCCTCGGCGACTAAAGTCGGGTTGAGCAGGTGAAATTTACGGCGGGGCTGAAGCCCCGCCTGTTTTCAAAACCCCGTTCTTTCAGCTCGCTCCAAGGGTAGGAAGAGGGAGAAGACGGTGCCGCGTCCGGGCTTGCTGGTGCGGCTGCGTACAGCGAGATATCCCCGGTGGCGGTTGATGATCTGCTCGCACATCCAGAGTCCGAGGCCGGTTCTGGTTACGCCTTTGGTCGTGTAGAAGGGCTCGAAGAGCTTTTGACGAACCTCTTCGGTGAGGCCCGGTCCCGTGTCGGCGACGATGGCCCGGATGCCGCGTGCCTGCGTCTTCCAATGAACGCCGGGATGAACGCGCAGCAGGAGGTCTCCCCCGGAGGGCATGGCGTCGAGGGCGTTGCCGATGAGGTTGACGAAGACCTGCCGGATCTCGCCGGTGTGGCATGAGATCTCGGGGACGGGCTGGTACTGGGCGATCAGGCGTACTCCGTTGGTTTCGAAGCGCTGTTTGTGGATGGTGAGCGCGGATTCAAGGACCTCTCGCATGGAGGTCGGTGCGGCGGCTTTGTTCTCGCGGTAGAATCCCAGCGCCTGTGTTGTGATGTGGGTGATTCGAGAGAGCTCGTGGTCTGCCATCTCCAGATAGTGCCTCGCCTGCTCGGGCAGGTCTTCTCCCTTCAGCAGGAAGTGAAGGTTGGTGAGGGCGGCGAGGGGATTGTTGATCTCATGCGCTACGCTTGCGGCCAGTCGGCTGGCCACGGCCAGCTTTTCGGCCTTGTGGAGCACCTCTTCGGCGCGGCGGCGGGAGGTGATGTCGCGGGCGATCTTGGATGCGCCAATGACAATGCCTTCGTCATCGAGAATAGGCGAGACCGAGAGCGAGACCAGGACTTTGCTGCCGTCCTTGCGGCGGCGAACGGTCTCGAAGTGGCTGGCTCGTTCTCCGCGGCGGACCATATCGAGAATGCTCTGCATCTCGGTTTCGTCTTCGGGAAGGTGCAGGAGAGAGACGGGCCGCCCGATGGCCTCTTCGGTCGTGAAACCGAAGATGTACTCCGCGCCTCTGTTCCAGCTTGTGATGATGCCGTTGAGGTCTTCGCCGATGATTGCGTCTTCGGAGGATTCGACGATGGCGGCGAGAAGCTGGTTTGTGTTTTCGTAAACCGGGGGTAGATCATGCGCTGGCGAACGTGTATATCCGAGGTGACGAACCGCAGAACTGGATATCAGAGACATGATTGCGCCCTTCTTGATCTTCCGTTCTTATGTCTATACGAAACCAGAAAACGGTTTCGAGACAAAAATATAATAATTCGGAAGGGCTCCAAGATGGGTGGCGGCGGGGGAATAGTGAGTATTTTAGTGGCCGAAGCGGAGGACGACACCTGCTCCCAGACGCAGGTTGTTCTGGGTGTTGTTGGTGGAGTTGGGGAGCTGAGTGCGTAGCCAGGCGGCGTCCAACAGGCGGGCGGCGAGGTGGTGGCCTAGTTTATAGTCGATGCCTCCGCCTATCTGGAGGGCGAGGCTGTTGGCGTCTGACTGGGTGGCGGTGGCTCCGGGGAAGATGCTGTGGAAGCCATTGGCTTCTCCGGCGAGCGCCTGGGCGTAGAGGGAGAGGGTGTGGCCGTCGTGCCAGCGGTAGCGTGGGCCGAAGGTGACGGTGACGAGGGAGAGCGGGACTCCGCTGGAGCCGATCGAGCCGGTGTGCGTGCCGGTTACGTCAGCTACTGCGCCGAGGCCGTGCCAGAGATTGGAGCCTAGCTCGATGGAGCCGCCCTGCGACCAGAAGTTCTGCGTGGTGTTGGCCTTGATGGAGCGCTGTGCGGTGTAGGTGATGGCCAGGTCGAGCCGGGTCGGCTGCTGGGCGTTTTTCTGGGCGAGGAGCGTCGCCGTGCTGGTTAGAAGCAGGAGGGCGAGTGCGGTTCGGGATGAGGTGAGAAGGCGCAAGCTAGTTGGGCTCCGTTATTGCACGGTGAGGGTGACGGAGGCTATATGTTGCAGGGTCGCTCCGCTGGGGTTGGTGGCAGTGCCGGTGATGTCGATGGTGTAGGTTTTCTGGGGTTGCGCGAAGAAGCCCGATCCGCTGCCGCAGCCGGTAAGGGCCTGCATGGCGGTGAAGCTGATGATGCAGAGGGTGAGTAACAGCAGGGGATTTCGCCTGCGGCGCAGGCACCGAGAGAAGGGCATCCAGAGCAGGGCGAGTGCGGTGGTTGCTCCGGAGAGACCTTCGAAGCGGCGCAGCATGGCGGTGGCCGGCGTGGTGATGGTTACGGTAAAGGCCACGGGCGATGAACCGAGCGTGATGGTTGCAGGTTGGAAGGAGACATGTGCTCCGGGAGGGAGATTGAGTGCCGAGAGCGTGATGGGGAAGCTGAAGAGACCGTTGATGGAGGCTGCGGTGAGCTGGAAGTTGGCGGACTGGCCGGGCTGGATGGTTTGGGAGGAAGAGGTATTCGAGGAGGAGGCGAGGGTGAAGTTGAAGTCGCCGATGGTCTCGGTTTGCGCGGGGGAGGTGCTGTGGGTGAAGTTGGCGTCGCCGGAATAGACGGCGGTGATGAGGTAGCTTCCGGCGGTGGGGAAGGTGGTGGTGAGGGTGGCCTGGCCGTTGGCGAGCGGAGCGGCACCGATGGCGGTGGAACCAGCGTAGAAGGTCATGGTGCCGGTGGGGATGGTGGTTCCGGCGGGGGCGACGGTGGCGAGGAAGGTGATGGGCGCGTTGACGAACTGCGCGAGGATGCTGGAGGTGAGGGAAGTGCCGGAGGTAGACTGTATCGCGTTGCCGGTGAGCAGGAGCGTCTGGGGGACGGTGCCGGGGCCGCCGAGGACGACAGAGCCGGTGGATGGGCCGGAGGTCGCGGGATTGAAGGCGATGTTGAGGGTGCAGGTTGCGCCGGGGGCCAGGGTGATAGGAGCTGTGGAGCAGCTTCCGCCGGAGGTGGTTGCGAAGGGGCCGGTGAAGGCGACGGACGAGACGGAGACGGGGGCTGTGCCGCTGTTGCCCAGGGTCACGGTCTGGCTGGGGGAGGCGGTGCCTGACTGCTGGCTGGCGAAGGAGAGGATGGGCTGCGCGGTGGAGCGGAGGCGCTGGTTCAGGGTGTCGGCGATGGCCAGATTGCCGGTGGAATCGGCGGCAACGGCGCGGGGCGAGTTGAGGGTGGCGGTGGCGGCGGGGGAGCTGTCGCCGGAGAATCCTGCGCTGCCGGTTCCGGCGATGGTGGCGATGGAGCCGTTGCCGATCTGGCGGATGGCATTGTTGCCGGAGTCGGCGATGTAGACGTTACCCTGAGCGTCGATGGAGATGCCGGTGGGGTTGGCGAGCGTGGCGGCGGTGGCGGAGGCTCCGTCGCCGGAGTAGCTGCCACCGAAGGTTGCGAGGCCGCTACCGGCGATGGTGGAGATGTTGCCGCTGGAGGAGATAGTGCGGATGCGCTGGTTGTGGCGGTCGGCGATGTAGACGTTGCCGGTGGCGTCGATGGCTATGCCGGTGGGGGAGTCCAGCGATGCCGCGGTGGCTGGGCCGCCGTCTCCGGAGAATGCCTGATCGCCGTTTCCGGCGATGGTGGAGATGGTGGCTCCGGTGATCTTGCGGACGCGCTGGTTGTTGGTATCGGCGATATAGATGTTGCCGTTGGTATCGACGGCGACTCCGGAGGGCAGTGCAAGCGATGCTGAGGTGGCTGGACCGCCGTCGCCCAGGAATCCTGCTGTGCCGTTTCCGGCGATGGTGGAGATGACTCCGGCGGTGACTTTGCGGATGCGGTGATTGTGAGAGTCTGCGATGTAGAGGCTGCCGGAGGCGTCGATGGCTACGCCGGCGGGGGTGTCGAGCCAGGCTGCGGTGGCTGGGCCGCCATCGCCGCCAAAGCCCGCGGAGCCGGAGCCCGCCACGGTGGAGATGACGCCTGCCTTGGTGATCTCGCGGATGACGTGGTTGTTGGAGTCGGCGAGGAAGATGTTTCCGCTGGCGTCGTAGGCGACGGCGGAGGGAGAGGAGGCGGAGGCTGCGGTGGCTGGGCCGCCGTCGCCGGTGTAGCCCGCTGAGCCGTTGCCGAGGGAGGTTGCAATGGTACGGCCGGGGGTGACGGTGAGGACTCCCTGAGCGTGGACCGTTGCGGCGCACGCCAGCCATAGGCAGGCTGTTGCGGCTTGCTGAACGATCGATCTCGGGATGCGGGTCTTCACCTTATTGCTCTCCTTCACTGTTGCTCCGTTGGCGTGCAGCGCGGCATTATCCAGCGCATCTGGGCCTGTAAGTCGTTGCGGGATGTTTCCACGAATCCCAGGGACTCGTAGAGCTTGCGTGCCCGGCTGTTGAGATCGACGCTGAGGTCGATCGGGCTGTGGTGGCCTGCGGCTCGAACCTGCAGGCCGTGGATGATGGCGCGGCCAAATCCTTTGCTGCGGAAGGCCGCGAGGATCGTGATATCGACCAGCAGAAACGAGCTGCCATTGTGATGCACCATCAACTCGCCGATGGGTTCTCCGGCTTCGTTGCAGATGATGGAGTCTTCCAGTCCCGGGAACTGCATGGCGTAACTGGTAGTGCGGGCGTAGTGCTGCTGGTTGAAGAGCGGCTGAAGCTGCCTTCGGCTGATGCCGGTGATGGCGAACTGCTGTGCGAGCCGCTCCGCAAAGAGACGGAGCTGAAACTCCGCGTCTTCGGGTTGTGCGGCGCGCAGGATGTAGATCGCTTCGATCGGAGCCTGGGTCACGGTCTTCAAAGCCTTGCTACGGTTGCGTCTGCGCAGAGATGGGACTCCGCGCAGACGGGGATGAGGTTAGCTGCGCGGCGGGAAGATGCCCTGAAGCGCGATGATGAAGTTGACCACCAGGAACGGGGGGAGAGTCGCAAGCGGAGCGCTGCCTCCAGTAACAGCGTTGGTGACGGTGCCGCCTCCGCCGGAGACGCCGCTGAGGGTGGCGGTTACACCGGCGATGTTGCCAGGGGTTCCCGCGTTGGGGGTGTAGAGGCCATCGGCGGGCAAGCCTTTGGGGGTTCCGGCGAGGTAGTTGCCGGTTGGAGTCGTCGTTGTGCCGGGCTGGTTGCTACCCTGAATGTTGACGGTTACGGTTGGGTTGCCGCCCCCGCCGGAGGGAGTAAATGTAGCAACGTGGGTGTGTGTGGGCATATTGCTGGTGAGGATGTTGACCGACTCGGCTCCGGAGATTTCACCTATGGTGCGCGGCGTTAGTCCGGGGCCGTTGCCCTGGTTCATGGGAAAGCGACCCTGAAGGTTCGGGAGCTGGAAGGTCGTCTGGCCATTGCCGCCGTAGGTGGTTCCCAGCAACGAGAACAGTGCCGCATTGCTGGAGATGGACAGAAGCTGACCGTTGCAAAAGGCCCAGCCCTGCGGTGCGAAGTTAAATCCAACCATGCGAATTTCGCCGAGAAATGGTTCCATCTTGATGATCCTTTCGTTGATCCTTCAATTCAATTCACTGCGAAGACCGTTTCTTCGCAACCGCTCAACGGACAATTCCTGGAAGACGCGAGACTAAGGGGAACGCCCGGAGGCTGACGGGCGGGAAGGCTTGGTTCCTGCCTGTGACAGCCAGCGGGCTGCAAAAGTGAGCCTCTACGGCATGATGACGGTCGCGGGGTCGGTGATGGTGGTGGTAAACGTGTGGCCGGTACCGCCGGCAAAGCCCGCCGACGAGCCATCGGAGCCGTTGCCTCCGTTGCCGCCGCAGGCGCCGCCGCCACCGCCGCTGAAAGAATTGCTGCCGCTGCCCGTGCCTCCAGCGCCGCCGGCTACACTCAGGCTTCCTACCGTGAATGAGGGGGCGAGGAGATGGATGATGCCACCGCCACCTCCGCCAGAGGCATCGTGGTTACCGGGATTTACATTGACTCCCTTTCCTCCGTTGGCTGTGATTGAGCCATTGTTTTGAACTTCTGTTTTGGAGGCGAGGATGATGATACCTCCGGCTCCTCCGCCATCGCCATCGCCGTTATCTTCAGCTCCGTCTCCTCCGTTTGCGGTGATGCTTCCGTTGACGGAGATTTGGCCTGCGGCGTAGATCGCGAGGCTTCCACCGCCGAGAGCGGCTGTGGAAGAGGTGACGGCATACAGGGCTCCGTTGCCTCCGCCGAAGGCTCCGGGCTTGAGGATTCGGGATTGCGCAGCGTAAGAGAGAGCGGTTCCGCCGAAGTAACCGAACTGGATGGGCTGAGGAGGATTGATATAGAGCCCCTGGCCACCGCCCGGCTGCACCTTGATGGTGCCGTTGATGTTGACCGTTCCCGTGGCGTGGATTACGGTGCCGGATGGAACCGTGAGGGTGGTTCCGGAAGAGAGGGTGAAGGTGGTGCACCGTACCTCGCTGGAGGGAGGGGCAGCAGTCCAGTCGGTGTTGGAGACGATGTTGCAGAGATTGATAATCGTGCCGTCGGAGCCGTCGCCGTAGATGCTGGCGACGGGGAAGTTGACGTTGATGGCAGGTGTGGTGGTGGTGTTGGTGATGGAGAGCGAGCCGGTGGAGCCGCCGGTGGTGACGCTGCCTGCCGTTACGCTGGTGACGGTTCCGCTGGCGGAACTGGTGGGGAAGGTGACGTTGATGGCCGGGTTGGCCGGGGTTCCGGTGATGCTGACGGCTCCGCTGGCTCCGGTGGTTACGCTTCCAACGGAGATGCTGGAGACTGCACCGGCGGGGCCGGTCGCTCCTGTGGCACCCGCTGGGCCTGTGGCTCCGGCCTGGGCGATGAGAATCCAGGTCTGGCCGGGGCCGTTGTGGGTGGAGGGATCGTCTCCGGTGGAAGTTGCCTGATTGAGATAGTAGCTGGAGCCGTTGGTGGCGCAGGTGGAGGCGCAGAAGACGACCTGTCCCTGGGTGTAGGGAGTGGCACTGGCCCATGTGACTACGGAGGTGAAGGTGCCGGTTGCGCCGGTGGCTCCTGCCGGGCCGACAGGACCAGTTGAGCCAGTTGCACCCGTAGGACCGGTTGGGCCTGCCGGGCCAGTAGCTCCCGTGGCTCCGGTGGGACCTGCAGGTCCGATTGGACCGGCGGGCCCGGTAGCTCCGGTGGGGCCGAATGGGCCTATTGGTCCCGGAACACCCATAGGGCCAGGTACTCCGAGGGGACCTGCTGGGCCGGTGGCTCCTGCCTGTGCGATGAGAGCCCAGGGTTGGCCGGGGCCGTTGTGGGTGGAGGGATCGTTTCCGGTGGAAGTTGCCTGATTGAGATAGTAGCTGGAGCCGTTGGTGGCGCAGGTGGAGGCGCAGAAGACGACCTGTCCCTGAGTGTAGGAAGTGGCGCTGGCCCATGTCGCTACGGAGGTGAACGAGCCTGTGGCTCCAGCGGGGCCTACTGGGCCTGCCGGGCCGGTGGCTCCGATTACGCCGGGGATGCCTTGCGGCCCCGGTACGCCTTGAGGGCCTTGAGGGCCGGTTGCGCCCTGGGGGCCAGCCGGACCGGGAACGATGATGATGACGACTACGCCGGGCGTGTGGCCGGTCTGGTCGTTCTCTTTGGAGTCGAGCTGAATGTTGGCCGCGCTGGAGGTGAGCGCAATGCCGAAGTTGCTGGCTGGGGATGTTATCCAGCCCTGCACGAGGCTTGTAATGTCGAGGGTTACAAATTGTCCTGCGGCGGATGCGGTGAACGAAGCGCTGGTGGCTCCGAGGGAGGGAAGCGTGGAGTAGGTGACGCCAAACTCGCTCCAGGAGGAGGTCACGGGAGCCATGTTGACTACGCCGGGCGTGTTCACGCGATTGACGAAGAGTGTTGCGGTGGCGTGACCGACCTGCGAGGGTTGAAGACCGGCGGGGAGGCTTGAGAGATCGAACTGTATGAGGGCGGTGCTGCCGTTGCCGACATTGAGGTTCGAGAGTGAACCGAAGTTAACGGATGGGCGGCTCGAAGTTACGTGGGCATCGGCTGCGACAGGCAACTCCGCATGAGCGAGGGCGGAGGACAAGATGGAAAAACCAAGAACCGCAAGGCGGATAACGGCAGAGTGCTTCAAAAGTAGCTCCCTTCTTCCGGAGCACATGCAGGAGCATGTGGATCTGTGGACTCAAAAAAACTCAACGTGGAATCGCGTAAGATCCCCACCTCGTAACTAGCAGGGGCATATTTTTTATGCTGGGAGGAAGTGAAGCAGATGAGGCTAAAAAAGAGTTCTTTGTGAACTTACAGAGGGACCGTCATCTTGTCAAAATAATTTTGCTTCAGGAGTTTAGGGATTTTTATTGGCAGGACCATTTAAGAATAAGGGGATGATTTTCTGATAGACGAAATCACCGCAAAGCTTGGACGCCAGAGACATCTCGGACCGTGATGCGTGGAGGAGCGACCTGTTTGTTTGCAGCGTTGTGAACTACCCGTTATGTGAGGTGAACTGGTCAGGAATGATGACATCGGTAAGCTGTGTAATAGCCATTGGCTTTTGTACTTGAATCAAAATGAATTGCTTGATTCAGGCGTGTCGACTGGCTAACCCGCTTCCCGACTGGGAAGGATGGAACCTTTGACGCTCTAAGCCGACTGGGCACAGGGAAACTACCCAAAGGGATGTTCTCGGACTCTAGTTGGGAAGATAAGTACGATTTCCAGTCTAAGCACAGCAACTAAACCGTCCCTAGTCGTACGCGGTTGTCCGCTGGTGCTTTTTGCTTGCACCCTAACGAAAACATGCGCTATTGTCTCCAAAGCTCAGAGCCAGTAGCTCTCTCAAGCCTACATAGTATGTATGCGTCAGCCTTACGTGCTCGGGAATAAACCTGTCTTGTCTGGTCATCGCTGCAAATTTTACTGCTGCGGCATGATGAGCCATTGCGAGTTTGTTCGCTTCAACGATTAGTAACTCATCCCGCCTAGCCTTACACTCTCGCCATTGTCCCAGAAGGGTCATACCGCTTGACACGAGAGCACCAACTGCGGCTGATCCAAGAATCAAGGACGTGAGAGGCGGATTGATTGGCATGTCGAAAGACTCCCTGTCAGTTGAGATTGGTCAAAGAATAGGCGAATGGATAGCGAAAATCTATGGTATGGCGCGAAATGCACCCTTAGCCAGTAGTGTATTAGTCCGCTGGAAATGTAGCCTCCCCATACTGCTCGATATTCGGTAAACTTTGCTCGGCGTGCCCTACTTCATCATCATCCCGATTTGGCTGGCCGTCCTCGGTTTCTCGGTCGTCTTGGCCTTCCTCAAGAACACGCGCATTGTTGCGCTGTATCTCTCCATTTGCTCTACCGCAGGCTTGGTGACATCCATTTTTGTTTCCACATTCGCGCTGCTCATTGTCCCGAGATTGCCTTTCGCACGCGGTTCGACCTTGGGAGGCGCGGTCTTTCTGCTCGGCTACATTGGCGGAATCATCCTAGGCGGAGTCGCAGGTATTGCTATCGCATTTTGGGCAACACGAAAACTCATCAGAAAGCGAACGATAGCCGCAGAAATCTAAATGCCTGATATGAGGGCTAGGATGCTCTGCAAATTAGCTCGCGCACTGCGGGGTGGAGCACCCGCCTTTTAGCCTAGGCTCTCCCGGTAGGTGGGGGATGGCACCACTCGACAGCTATACTCAACACCTATCTCAACAACTTCAAAACTGGCTTCGGAGCGTTTCGACTAAGTTATTCATTTGTAAGGAGTTATATGGTGGGCACAGCAGGATTCGAACCTACGACTTCCACCGTGTGAATCCACACTTAACAGAGCTAAATAGCTCAAAACAGGGCCTCAGTCGCCGCTAAAATCCCTGTAAAACCACCAAAGACGAGGGTTTTGTGTCCTCAGTGTGTCCATTTTGTGTCCTCGTCCGGTTCGTA
>JAATEV010000039.1 GCA_015655585.1 Terriglobales bacterium
AGGGATCTGCGTTTGTCGTTGCTGTTGCCCTTGCCTTTGAGATAGAGCCAGGCTTTAGGCAGTGTCTGACAAATCCAGTTTTTGCTTCTGGGTACCCCAATGCTTTAGCCTTGGGCCTCTCCTGCCAGTCGAAAAATGGGGCTTCAGCCCCCGGGGTATGCCTTCTTGCCTCTTCCCCAGATTCAACAAACAAAGCAAATTCGATTCGTCAGACACTACCTAGCCCGGTCACAAAAACCCGTCGCGTAGCGACGCTCCATTCTGCCGAAGGCCGGAGCAAAGCCTGAAGGGCGAAGCGACTGATCTATTGCCGTTGCTTGTCCTTGTCTCCCCAAGTCCCAAACCGAAAAGGTAAACTCAACAAAGTGCAACCCGCCTACACCTTCAAGCAGCGCATGACCCTCGCCATCGTCCCCCGCATAGCGAGCCTCCTCATCGCCGCCCTCGGCCTCACCCTCCGCTATCGCGACGTACCCGAGCCCGGAGCCACCATCGGCTGGGAGACCCAGCCCCCCCTCATCTACGCCTTCTGGCACCGCTGCCTCCTCGCCTGCGCCTGGCGCTTCCGCAAAGATCGCGTAGCCATCCTCATCAGCCGCAGCTTCGACGGCGAGCTCATCGCCCGCACCGTCGAGCGGCTCGGCTTCATCGCCGTTCGCGGCTCCAGCTCCCGCGACGGCACCCCCGGCCTCCGCAACCTCTACCGCGCCTACCTCGACGGCCACTACTGCGCCATCACCGCCGACGGCCCTCGCGGCCCCAACATGGTCGCCAAACCCGGCGTCACCCAACTGGCCAAACTAGCCGACACCACCGTAAGCGCCTTCTACCTCCACCCCGAGCGCGCCTGGCAGCTCCGCTCCTGGGACCGCTTCCTCATCCCCAAACCCTTCTCCCGAGTCACCATCGCCTGGTCCCGCCCCACCCCCGCCATCGAGTCCGAGGTGCAGGCCGCGTTAGACCGAACCGTAGCCCTAGCCGAACATCGCTCAACCCAGCAAAAATAGTTCAAAGAAGTGGCGTACTTTCAGCCGACGATTTTCTTCCCTTCACCGGCCGTCTCCAATCCACATTCCCACCAGCAAAATACCGCTCTCCAACCCCTAAAATTGATCTAGCCGTGCGCGTATCCCAATTCCATTTCGACCTCCCCGAAGAGCTCATCGCCCAGTCCCCACCGGAGATTCGCGGCTCCAGCCGTATGCTCGTCCTCGACCGCGCCACCGGAGCTTTCCACGATAATTTCTTCTCCAATCTCCCCGAAATCCTCCACCCCGGCGACCTCCTCATCCTCAACGACAGCCGCGTCCTCCCCGCACGCCTCTACGCCACCCGAGCCCGCAGCCGCCAGACCCAGCAAAGCTCCCCCGACCCCACCGGAAAAATCGAAGTCCTTCTAACCAAACAACTTACCCAAAGTGACTGGACCGCCTTAGTCCGCCCCAGCCGCAAGATCCAGCCCCGCGAACGCCTTCTCTTCGCCGCGTCGGACGACCCAAAGCCTCTCCTCGAAGCCGAAGTCCTCTCCGCCGGAGAGTTCGGCGAGCGCACCCTCCGCTTCGCCCCCGCCGAGCAGGAATTTCACGCCATCATCAACAAAATAGGCCACATGCCGCTCCCGCCCTACATCCACCGTGGCGACAGCCCGCAGGATCGCGACCGCTACCAGACCGTCTTCTCCCACCAGCCCGGCTCCGCCGCTGCCCCCACCGCCGGTCTCCACTTCACCCCCGAAATCCTCGAAAAACTCAAGCAAAATCAGGTTCAGATCGAAACCATTACCCTCCACGTAGGTTTAGGAACCTTCCAGCCCGTCCGCGCCGAAGAGCTGGCCGACATCCGCCTCCACTCCGAGAACTACACCCTCCCCGCCGCCACCGCCGAGGCCATAAACCAAGCAAAATCAACAAATCGCCGCATCATAGCCGCCGGAACCACCACGACCCGTACGCTCGAACACTGCGCTCAGGTCGCCAACGGCCAACCCCTCCAGCCCCACTCCGACTCCACCAGTATCTTTATAAGTCCCGGTCACAAATTCCAGATAGTAAACGGCTTACTCACCAACTTCCACCTCCCCCAGTCCACCCTCCTCATGCTGGTCAGTGCCTTCGCAGACGAGCAGCAGGGCAGGGAACGAGTCCTCGCCGCCTACCAGCACGCCGTCGCCCAGCGTTACCGCTTCTTCAGCTACGGCGACTGCATGATCTGCCTCTGAACCATTCCTCCTCCCCACGCGCTACCATCAAATCTGCCATGGCCAAGACTCCCGACACCGCCGCGCCCGCCGAACAAAAGCCTCCCATCTACCTGCTCGACAGCATGGCCTTCATCTTCCGGGCCTACCACGCCATGCAGCGGCAGCGCCCCATGTCCACCCGCACCGGCATCCCCACAGCGGCGACGTATGTTTTCGTCAATATGATCAACAAGTTACGCAAGGACTTCGCCCCCCAGTACCTTGCCGCCGTCTTCGATCTCTCCGGCCCCGTCTTCCGCGATGCCCGCGCCAAAGAGATGAAGGCTGTCCGAAAGTTCAACATCAAGACCCAGCAGTTCGAAGAGATCGACTACCAAGGTTACAAGGCCAACCGCGCCGAGACGCCGCCCGACCTCATCCAGCAGATTCCCTTCATCCGCCGAGCCCTCGAAGCCTTCCGCATCCCCATCCTCAGCTACGAAGGCTTCGAGGCCGACGACGTGATCGGCACCCTCAGCCACAATCTAAGTGCATCAGGACACAAGGTTTACGTCGTATCCTCCGACAAGGACATGATGCAGCTCGTCAACTCCGACGTCTCCATCCTGAACCCCACCAAGGACAACCTGATCCTCGACCCCGCCGGAGTCGAGCAGACCCTCGGCGTCCCTCCCGAGCGCGTCATCGACGTCATGGCCCTCCGCGGCGACGCCATCGACAACATCCCCGGAGCCCCCGGCATCGGCGACAAGGGCTCCGTCGAGCTGATCCAGGAGTTCGGCACCGTGGAGAACGCGCTCGACCACGCCGACGAGGTCAAGCGCAAGACCTACCGCGAATCGCTCCAGAACAACCGCGATAACATCCTTCTTTCGAAGGAGTTAGTCACCATCCACACCGGCGTGCCCATCGAGTTCGACCTCGACGAGATGCAGACCCAGCCCCCGGACAACGCCGCCTGCCGCGAACTCTTCTCCGAGTTGGAATTCACCACGCTGCTCAAAGAGCTTGCGCCCGCAGCCGATAACATCCCTGTTGCCTATAATTTATCCCCAACCCCCGAGCAGGTGGCCGCACTCCTCGCCGACGCTCGCTCAATCGACACCGACGGCACCCTGAAGGGCCTGACCCTCGCCGTCTTTGAGGACGCCCACGCCCTGGCAGAAGAAGTCAGCGCCGACTCTTCCCGAGAAGAGGACGCCGAGCCCGAACCTCTCCCCGCTAAGTCCATGTCGCTCTTCGACATCCCCGCTCCTCCCCCCGCCGTCTCCACGTCCGAACCCGCCCACCTGCTTGTAGGGCTGACAACCTCCGACACCACGGCTATGGTGGTGCCCCTCGAAACGCCCGGTCTGCGCGTGGCCCTCGAAGACGCCGCACTCCCCAAGCAAGTCCATGATTTGAAAGCTGTTCTCCGAGCCCTGGAGCCACATAACGTCTCCCTCAACGGCGTCCGCGACGACGTGATGCTCTACAGCTACCTCATTAACCCCACGCACGGCTCGCACATCCTCGCCGACGTCACCGCCCGCTTCACAAACCGCGCCCTGCCCCACGCTTCCAAGAACCCGACCGAAGACGAGATCGCCCACCTGCTCCCCGAGGCCGCAAACGCCGTCCATCGCCTCGCGTACACCCTGCGCAGCCAGATCGAGCAGGCCGGGCTGACCACCCTCTATAAGACGATGGACCTCCCGCTGGTGCCCGTCCTTCTCCGTATGGAGCAGGCCGGAGTCCGCATCGACTCCAGCGTGCTCGCTGAGATGTCCAACCGCCTCGCCGTCGAGATCGACAACCTCGCCGAGCGCATCTGCGCCGAGGCTGGCCGCGTTATGGGCCTCGAATCCGGATACCGCTTCAACATCAACTCCCCCAAGCAGTTAGGCGACGTCCTCTTCAACAAAATGCAGCTCCCGAAACCCATGAAGTACGGTAAAGGCAAGGTCGTCTCTACCGCACAGGACGTCCTCGAAGAACTCGCTGAGGAGCACGCCATAGCCGCCCTGGTGCTGGAGTACCGCCAACTCACCAAGCTGAAATCAACCTACCTGGACTCTCTACCTCAGCTAGCCGACGCGCAGGGCCGCGTCCACACCACCTTTAACCAGGTCGGCACCGCTACCGGACGCCTCTCCTCCACCAACCCGAACCTCCAGAATATCCCCGTTCGCACCGCTCTGGGCCGCGAGATCCGCGCCGCCTTCGTGCCCGCTCCCGGCAACGTGCTCATGTCGGCGGATTACTCGCAGATCGAACTTCGCCTGATGGCCCACTTCTCGCAGGATCCCCTGCTGCTCGACGCCTACCGCACCGGCAAGGACATCCACACCCTCACCGCCAGCGAGGTCTTCGGCGTCTCCCCTGAAGCCATGGACAAAGAAACCCGCAACCGAGCCAAAGCGGTCAACTTCGGCATCGTCTATGGAATCAGTCCTTTCGGCCTCGCCGCCCAGCTAGGTATCGACCAGAAGACCGCAAAGCAGTACATCGAAACCTACTTCGAGCGGTACAAAGGCGTGCAGAAGTTCATCGAGGAGACGCTCGAAACCGTGCGCCGCGATCAGGCCGTCAAGACCAGCTTCGGACGCGTTCGCCCCATCCCCGACATCCAGTCCCGCAACTCCAACATGCGTGGCTTCGCCGAGCGCACCGCCGTCAACACACCCCTCCAGGGAACCGCCGCCGACCTCATCAAGCTCGCCATGCTGCGCATCGACCGTATCCTCGGCGAGCGTAAGCTGAAGTCGCGCATGACCTTGCAGGTCCACGACGAACTTCTCTTCGACGTAGTGCCCGAGGAGGCGGAAGAGATACAAACGCTGGTCCGGCAGGAGATGGAGCATGTGCAGGAGTTCAGCGTTCCCATCGTCGCCGAGATCGGCATCGGCCGGAATTGGCGCGATATTAAATAATTCAGCGGAGTCTGGCGGACTGGGTCGTTTCTCCGGAAGCCCGGTCGCTGGTAGACTTGAAGCTTCTGCGTTGTTCTTCGCGCAGCCTCAACGTTCTCTCCTCAAGGCGGATGCACCGCCGCGAGCCAAAGGAAATCGAAACCAGTGGATCAGCAGACCAAGCAAGCTCTCAAGCACGATCAGTTCATCGATACGACCAACACCAGCCTCGATTGGGTCTCGGAGAACCGCAAGCAGGTGATCGCCGCCGGCTCCGTACTGCTGGCCGTGATTCTTGTCTTCGTAATCGGCCTGGTCATCTACAACAACCAGAAGGAGAAGGCGTCGGTCGCCTTTGGGGCTGCCATGCAGGCGTATCAGACGCCGGTCGTCCCCGCCGGACAGCAGGTACCCCCCGGCGTGAAGACCTATCCCACTGAAGCGGATCGCGCCAAGGCTGCGAACCAGCTCTTCCAGCAGGCCGCCGACAAGTACAGTCTGACTCCAGGAGGCAAGATCGCCCGCTACTTCGCTGGCATCACCGCCATGGAAGCCGGCGACAACGCCGGCGCCGAGAGCGCTCTGAAGCAGGTGGCTGGCGGATGGAACCACGATCTCGCCTCGCTGGGCAAGCTCTCCCTCGCGCAGCTCTACCGGCAGACCGGACGCGACGCGCAGGCAATCGAGACCTACAACGACCTGGCAGCCAAGCCCTCGACGGCTGTTCCTGCCGGTCTGGCGCAGCTCCAGCTCGCCGAACTGTACGAGAGCCAGAACAAGCCCGATCAGGCGCGCAAGATCTACGCGCAGATCAAGGACAAGGACGCCAAGGGTGCAGCGGCTCAGATTGCTGCGCAGCGTCTGAACCCTGCCGCGGCTGCAATGCCCGGTCTCCCTCAGTAACGACTGCCGTAGTAACGGTCTGACGTTTCAAACAAGCGATGCCTCCCGCTTCGGGAGGCATCGTCGTTTGATGGCCGTTTTGCGCTCTAACGAACAGGCTCGTCATCGTGCAGTGAGGCTCGTGTCCTGAGTCTTCCCACAGCAACTGCCTCCGCTTCCGTCCGCAGCCGCGTCAGCACGCTCCACTGGTCGTTCTCCTTCGCGGGAGCGACCCACACCGGCAACGGCATCCGCAGATACGACGAAAGCGCCGCGGCATACGGCTCATACAGAGAGCGGATCGTATGCAGTCGCTGCGCTGAGGAGGGATCGCCGCACATGTGCAGATGCGTCCTGCCCAGCGCGCTGCACAGGCGATTGAACTCCTCGGCGGGCAGTCGGTCCGTCTCATGATGCCGTTGCCAGTCGGCGTCCTCCTCAATGTGGAAGACGTGCCCAAGATCGATCAGCGCATGTCGCGCCATCACAAACGTAAGCTGAGCCTGCCGCGAGGGCGGCCCTTCAATCACCGAGATCAGCAGCGCGCACGTAACCAGAATCGCCACCAGCGCCGAGAGCCAGCTCTGGTTGTCGTGCTGCGAGCGGTAGTAGCAGAGAATCGGGTACGAGATGTGCGACTCCAGAATCTCCGCCGACCAGCGCTCCCACTCCGCCAGCAGCTCGGTCAGGGCCTCCTCGCCGCCTTCGAACCCATGCCGCCGCAGCAGTTCCGCGGCATTCGGCGGAGAACCCGCCCGCGCATCCAGCAGGGCCACGCTCACCTCAAGATGCGAGAACGCACCATAGAGCACCGGCAGGTAGCTGATGACCAGCGCAACGAAACCCAGCCCAACGCCTGATTCGAAGATGATGATGCCGCGAACTGCTCTGCTGTGTGGAACGACATCGCCAAGACCAAGCGTGAAGAGCGTGGTTCCGCTCACATAAAGGTCAGTGCCGAACCGTGCCAGAGTACTTGCGCTATGGAGCAGCATGGCGTCACCGAAGGGCGATTGCATGGAAAAGTAGATCAGCCCGAACCCGACGATCAACAGGATCGCCCACATCAGCAACAGCATCAGCAGCGAGAGCGGCCCATAGATGCTATAGATCTGGTCCCTTGTTTTCTTATTGCGTGCCCGCTCCGCTATCGCGGCCCACGGAGTCCATGTTGCTGTAAAGAAGATCTGCGTCAGCCTCCAGCGTCCCGTCGGACGCCGCGGCAGAATAATCGTCTGGAAGGCATCCAGACCCACCCCGCAGCAGCAGAACACTCCGGCAATCAATGCGACAGCGTACACAGATCATCCCTGAAGCTTTATGAGATATGCAGTAACTCTGCGTAAACCATACCAGAGCCGCTCTACCCGGCCTTCCCGGTAATTTTTTATAGATGGTTTGCCAATTTTTCCTGACTGCCGGTATTTCTTTCCCACGGCTTTCCGGCGCGATCGGGAAAATCGCGAAAACCCCAATAAATACTCATCTTTTTGTTCGACAAGCACCGTAATTCATCCTACCCTTTTAACTACTGACCTATAGTTTGCATCTACGAGAAGCAACTCCAGGGAGAGCACTATGCAGCGAGTTCTCGTCGTTGATGATGATCGTCTCGTGGCCGACACACTTACTCTCATCTTCGATAAGAGTGGGTTCGAAGCCAAAGCTGCCTACTCGGCGGATCAAGGGCTGGAGTGCGCCCGCGAGTTGAACCCCAACCTCCTGCTCTGCGACGTCACCATGCCCGGCCGCGACGGGCTCACCCTCGTCTCCGACATCGCGAAGGAGCAGCCCGACTGCCGCATCATCATGCTCACCGGCTTCTACTCCAACCTTAAGAGCGTCCGCGAGCACGCCAGCAGTCTCGCGCGTCCGGTCGGCATCCTCACCAAGCCCTGCCAGCCCGAGGAGCTTCTGCGCGAAGCCGCCTCCCTGCTGGGCAGCGCCTGATCGCATCCTCATGACCGAGCTTGGCCGCACCCTCATCTTCTTTGGCCTCCTGTTGATCGTCATCGGAGCGATCGTTCTCGGTCTCCATCGCCTGAACATCCCGCTGGGTCGTCTTCCCGGCGATCTCTCCTGGAAAGGCCAAGGATGGTCGTTCTCCTTCCCGCTCGCCACGTCGATCCTCCTCAGCATTCTGTTCAGTCTGTTGCTCTGGATCATCGGCCGCATCTTCCGATAATCACTCGCCCACAGTGCTAGACTCAGGCGGTATGCCCGAGACGGACGACATTCCGCCGACGCTTGCCAGTCTGCGTTCCCGCAAGGCAAAGCTCCGCACGCCCAAACGCTCCTCCGACTCCCTCCCCGAGTTTGGGCCTCTCTTTGCCGCAATTGAGCCCGCAACCGAAACCGCAATCGAGCCCGTCTCCCCACCGGAACCGCCCGCCGCGCTCAACTCCGAGCCGTCAAAGCCCGTCCCGGCAACTCTTCCCACCGAGCGCCGCATCTGGAGCGTTCGCTCTCTCGTAGCCGAGATCCGCCAGCAGGTCGAGTCCGCCTACGATGGCCTCTGGGTCGAAGGCGAGATCTCCAACTGCCGCATCGCGCCCTCCGGCTACGTCTACCTCACGCTCAAGGACGGAGAGGCCCAGCTTCCCGTCGTCCTCTTCCGCCGTCAGGCCCAGCTTCTGCGTTTCCGCCCCGCCGACGGCCTCGCCGTCCTCGTCCGTGGCCGCATCTCCGTCTATGAGTCGCGCGGCCAGCTCCAACTCATCGCCGAGACAATGGAGCCGCGCGGCTCCGGTGCGTTGCAACTAGCCTTCGAACAACTCAAGGCCCGTCTGCTCGCCGAAGGTCTCTTCGACGCCGACCGCAAACGCCCGCTGTCCGCCTTCCCACGCAGCGTCGGCATCATCACCTCGCCCACCGGAGCGGTCATCCGCGATATCGTCACCGTCGTGCGCCGCCGCCACGTCCGGCTCAACCTCCTCGTCTATCCCGCCACCATGCAGGGAGCCGCAAGCCCCCCCTCCGTCATCGCCGGAATTCGCTGGTTCAACGACAACCCAGCGCAAGCCGATATCATCGTCATCGCTCGCGGTGGCGGCTCTATGGAAGACCTCGCCTGCTTCAACGACGAAGCGCTCGCCCGCACCATCGCCGCCTCCGAACTCCCCATCGTCTCCGCCATCGGCCACGAGACCGACTTCACCATCGCGGATTTCGTAGCCGATCTGCGCGCCCCCACGCCCTCTGCCGCTGCCGAATTGGTCACTGCCGCGCAGCACCGCATCGAAGAGCGCATCGAGGCCCTCGCCACGCGTGTCCGCCGCGCCGGTCGATACCACCTGATGCACGCCCATCAGCGCTACGGACGCCTCTCCGCAGAGTCCGTCCTCGCCCGCCTGCGCGACGCCATCAACCGCCGCGACCAGCGTCTGGACGAGTTAAGCCTTCGCCTCGAATCCTCCGTGCAACGCCGCCTGCGCACACGAGCGCAGCGCCTTGCCATCCTCAACGACCGTCTCCGCCGTCAGGAGATCGGCGTCCGCATCATCGCCGCGCAACGCCGTCTTCAGGCCGCCACGCAGCGCCTCCAGCGAATTGCAACTAAATCGATTACAAATAATCAAACCCGCCTCAACCGAGCCTCTTCCCGCCTCGAAGCCCTCTCGCCGGTGGCTGTTCTCTCTCGCGGATACGCCCTCGTCTACGCCTCCGACGGCAGGCTTCTCCGCTCCGCCGCCGAGGTCTCTCCGGGCGAGACCATCCAGGCTCGTCTCGGCCAGGGAGCCGTAGAAGCCTCCGTCACGCGGACTCGAATAAACTTATCTTCAGGCGAACCAGACGCACCTGACACAACGGAGAAACGCAGCAGATGAAGAAGCTTTTTGGAACCGATGGCATCCGAGCCGTCGCCGGTCAATCTCCCCTCGACGCTCCCACCATCTACGCCATCGGCCTCGCGCTCGCCCACCAGCTCGCGGCGAAGTCGCCCTCTCCGCGAGTCCTGCTCGGCATGGACACCCGCGAATCCTCCCAATGGATCGCCGCCACCCTCACCGCCGGACTCCTCGCTGGCGGAGCCTCCGTCGAGACCGCAGGCGTCATCACCACGCCTGCGGTCGCGTTCCTCACCCACACCCACGGCTTCGCTACCGGCGTCGTCATCTCAGCCTCGCACAATCCCTGGCAGGACAACGGCATCAAGCTCTTCGGCCCCGACGGCTACAAGCTCCCCGATGCGCTCGAACTAGCCATCGAGGAAGAGATCTTCCGCCAGCTAGCCACTGTCACCGCTCCCGAGCAGGCAACGCCGCCCGCCGTCAACGAGGCCGACCGCGCCGAATACATCCACTTCCTCCTCGCCGCCGTCCCCGGTCTCTCGCTCGATGGCCGCCGTATCGTCATCGACTGCGCCAACGGAGCCGCCTCCGCAGTCGCGCCCCAGCTCTTCGCCACACTCAACGAGAACGGCGGCGGCGAGGTCATCGTCACGCACGCCAGCCCCGACGGTCGCAACATCAACGAGCACTGCGGCGCGCTCCACCCCGAAGTCGTCGCTGCGGCAGTCAACCAGCACAATGCCGCCATGGGCATCACCTTCGACGGCGACGCCGACCGCGCCCTCTTCGCCGACGAGCACGGCAACGTAGTCAACGGCGACGCCGTCCTCCTCCTCGCCGCCCGCGATCTCCAGTCACGCGGTCTGCTCAACAACGCCACCGTCGTCGCCACCACCATGTCCAACATGGGCCTCGAAGCCGCCCTCAGGCGCAGCAACATCCAGATGCTCCGCGCCGCCGTCGGCGACAAGTACGTCCTGGAGCAGATGATCGCCACCGGCGCGTCCCTCGGCGGCGAACAGTCCGGCCACATCATCTTCTCCGGTCGCAGCACCACCGGCGACGGTCTCCTCACCGCCCTTCTCCTCCTCGATATCGTCCATCGCAGCGGCAAAACGCTGGGCGAGCTGGTCGCCGATCTCAAGGTTTTCCCGCAGGTCATCGTCAACGTAAAGGTCCGCGAGAAGAAGCCGCTCGACGGCATCCCCGCCGTGGCCTCCGCCATCGCCGCCGCCGAAAAAGAGCTGGCCGACTCCGGTCGAGTCGTCATCCGCTACAGCGGCACCGAGGCGCTCGCACGCGTCATGATCGAAGCCGAATCCGAACCCCTCATGCGCCACCACGCCGACACCATAGCCTCCGCCATCCGCAACGAGCTAGGCATCTAGTCCCTAATCGAGCTTCGCGTGGGCCTTTTGCTGGTCAGCAGAAAGATTCTTCCGCCGACCAACGGGAGGCCTAGGCGAAGCGATAAAAAGGCGTGAAACGCCCGCCCGCCGCGCAGGCAGCCTGTCCGGCAGGACAAAAGTCTTTCATCCTCCTGTAGCAAACCCACCTTGCTCCATCCCTCCCGCTGCACTAATCTAGAACCAGCCATGTACGAAGACTTTAAAGTGACCGACCGCTGGACCGGCGAAGAGCTCCATTGCACCTGGAAGGGAACCGTCGTCGCCATTGCCACGCGCCACGCCGACGCGACCGACATCCGCTTCTCCGTCAATGGCCGTCCTCTCTGGATCGCCATGCCCAACCTCGCATGGGTCGAGCAGAAGCAGCGCACCGGCCACGTCATCACGGACTACCTCGCCGCCCAGACCGCAGGCCGCTATCTCAAGCAGGCCATCCAGTCCGGCTACGACAATGGCCGCGAGATGTACACCATGACCGTCGACGAGGTCCTGGAGCACGCCAACGCCGTCGTAAAGGAGGCCGGGCGCACCGACAATCTGCCCAGCCTGCCCATCATCCGCGACGACGAGCGTCCCGAAGATTCCCTGGCAATCCATCTCCCCGGCGATCCAGCCTGAACCGTCCGCGAGGTGCGCACGATGCTGACTCGCCGCAGATTTCTCCTCCTCTCTCCAGCGCTTTTAGCCGCCCTGCGTCCGCAGGCCTACGCACAGGATTTTTCCGGCTTTCCCCTCCATAAAAAGAAGCAGCCTGCGCCTCCGCCGCCCGTCTTCGTCTACTTCGGAACCGATACCAACGGCGGCGCAAGCAAAGGCATCTATCGCTCCACCTTCGACCCCGTCAAAGGGACCCTCAGCCAGCCCGTCCTGGCCGCCGCCACGCCGCGCCCCGGTTTTCTGGCCGTCTCACCTCTGCACTCCGGCCCCCGCTTCCTATATGCCGTCAATGCCGTCAGCGACCCCGGAGCCACCGTCACCACCTTTGCCATGGATTCCAACACCGGCGATCTCCGCCAGCTCGGTCAGGTTCCCGCCTGCGGTTCGGACCCCGTCTACATCTCCGTGGACTCCGGCGGCCAATCCGCCTTCGTAGCGGATTACCTCGGTTCCTCCGTCTCCTCCTACCGCATCCAGTCCGACGGCACCCTCAGCCAGCCCGTCCAGAAGATCGACTTCAAGGACGCCGAAAAGTTCGGCGCGCTAGGCCCCGTCGCCGCCCGGCAAAACGCCCCTCATCCTCACTGCGCCACCATCTCGCCCGACAACCGCTTCCTCCTCGTCTGCGATCTCGGCACCGACCACATCTCCGTCTTCGCCATCGACCCCGAGACTGCCCGCCTCACCCCCACCCAGCTCTTTACCAACAACCGTCCCGGCTCCGGCCCACGCCACATCGCCTTTCATCCCAATGGCCGCTGGGTCTACGGCATCAACGAGATCGACTCCACCATCAACCAGTACCTCTGGACCTCCACCCGCTTCAGCAAACAGCCGCAGGCCTTCCTCGTCAACACCATCAACGTGGTCAAGACCATCGACCCCACCTTCCCGGCAGAGAAGAACACCGCCGCCGAGATCGCCGTGGCTCCCGGCGGCCTCTTTCTCTACGCCAGCAACCGCGGCGAAGACACCCTCGCCGTCTTCTCGATCAGTCAAAAAGATGGCCGCCTCAAACTCATCCAGCGCATCCCCTGCGGAGGCAAAGGCCCCCGCCACTTTACCCTCACCCCCACGGCCCAGGGTCTTATCTGCGGCAACCAACTCTCCGGTAACGTAGCCGTCTTCCGCCGCGACGCCATCACCGGCAAGCTCTCCGGCCCTATCCAGAGCGTCCCGTTAGACTCGCCCTTCTTCACCCTCTTCGCATAGAGCCGTTTCCGATATCGCTTGAAACAGCAATCGCATAGAAACAGCCAATTTCTTTGAAATGGCCAATCGCTCTGATAGGGGGCAATCGTTTTGAAAGGGCGGGGCTTTAGCCCCGCCGTTAAGCCCGCTCCCCTGATTTTTTGTTTCTTCGTTCGCCATAGGCGAACGAAGAAACAAAAAAAGGACACGGCCAAAGCCGTGCCCTTTCAAACCAGCCAACCTACTGAGCCAGCGAAGCCATATCGATCACAAAGCGATACTTCACATCGCTCTTCAATACGCGCTCGTAGGCCTCGTTCATCTTCTGCACCGAGGTCAGCTCAATATCGGAGACGATGTTATGCTCCGCGCAGTAATCCAGCATCTCCTGTGTCTCCGGAATCCCGCCCACCATCGAGCCCGAGAACGATCTCCGGTTCACAATCGTCGAAAACGCCGCGATCGAGACCGGATCTTCCGGCAGGCCCACCATGCACATCGTTCCATTCAGCCGCAGCAGGTTCAGGTACTGGTTCACATCATGCGGAGCCGAGACGCAATCCAGAATGAAGTCGAAGCTGTTCACATGCTTCGCCACCTCGTCCGGATTCTTCGTCACCACCACCTCATGCGCTCCCAGCTTCTTCGCATCCTCGATCTTGCTCTCCGAGGTCGTGAACTGCACCACGTGCGCGCCGAACGAGTGGGCAAACTTCAGCCCCATGTGTCCCAGTCCGCCCAGCCCGATGATGCCCACCTTGCTGTCCTTGCCCACCTTCCAGTGGCGCAGCGGCGAGTACGTCGTAATCCCCGCGCACAGCAGCGGAGCCACCGCCGCCAGGTTCAGCTTCGGCGAAACCGACAGCACATACCGCTCATCCACCACGATGTTGTTCGAGTACCCGCCAAACGTCAGGTTCCCCTCGTAGTCCTTGCCGTTGTACGTGCCCACCATACCCTTTTCGCAGTAGCACTCGTCCCCGGCCACGCAGTTCGCGCACACGCGGCACGAATCCACCATCACGCCCACACCGGCAAGGTCGCCCTCTTTGAACTTCTTCACCGAGGTACCCACCTTGCTCACCTTGCCCACGATCTCGTGTCCCGGCACCATCGGATACAGCGAGTTCTTCCACTCGTTCCGCGCCTGGTGAATGTCCGAGTGACAGATGCCGCAGTAGGCAATCTCAATCACAACATCGTTCGGTCCCGGGTCCCGCCGGTCAAAACTAAAGGGCACCAGTGCCGACTTCGCGTCATGCGCAGCATATCCATGTGACTTCATTCTCAATCTCCTCGTGTCGTGAACGCGTTGAAAGGTCTCTTCGTCTCAGACCTACTCGTCATAGTGCAGCAGGCTCAGGACGTCATACTCCTGAAACTTTTCGCGGCCCTTCAGGAAGTCCAGCTCAACCGCAAATCCCAGCCCCGCGATATCGCCGCCCAGTTGCCTTACCAGTTGCACCGTAGCCTGCATGGTGCCACCCGTAGCCAGCAGATCATCCACAATCACCACGCGCTGACCCGGCTTGATCGCATCCAGATGAATTTCCAGCGAGTCCGAGCCATACTCCAGATCGTAAGTGACCTTCGCCGTAGGAGCAGGCAGCTTCTTCGGCTTGCGCACCGGCACAAATCCCGCGTTCAGCCGATAAGCCAGCGCTGGCCCAAAGATAAACCCGCGAGCCTCAATCCCCAGCACCAAATCGATCTCCTTGCCGATGTAGTACTGGGCAAACGCGTCGATCATCGTCGCAAAACCGGCCTTGTCCTTCAGCACGGTCGTAATGTCGTAGAAAAGAATTCCCGGCTTCGGAAAGTCCGGAACCGTGCGGATCAGCGCCTTCAGGTGGTCACAGTTGGTCGACAGTGTCATGCGTTTTACCAGGCTCCTTCAATCTCAAATGGGCCGAGCTTTTTGCCTTCGCTCTCGGCCAGTTCATGTTCCAGAACGGAATCCACGCGGCTTCCGCGTGAACCCCTGTGCAGCGCCTGCTTCAGATCGGCCAGATCCTCCAGCCCGCCCTCAGCGACGATCTCCACAGCGCCGTCCTCCGTATTGCGGACCCATCCCCGCAACCCGATCTCCGCTGCCTCCCGCTGGACAAACCAGCGAAATCCAACGCCCTGCACGCGACCCTTCACAAGGTAATGGCACACCATGGAACTTCAGTGTCGCAGAGCGGCCACACCCATGCAAGAAGACGTGCAAAAACAAAAGAGGCAGAGCCGAAACCCTGCCTCTTCACATCGAAGAAAAACTAAGCGCGGCTCATATACGCGCCTTCCGCCGTGTCCACGCGGATCTTCTCGCCCTCGTTGATGAACGGAGGAACCTGCACCACCAGCCCCGTCTCCAGCTTCGCGGGCTTGGTCACGGAAGATGCCGTGGCCGACTTGATGCCCGGCTCCGTCTCCACCACCGTCATCTCCACCACGCCCGGCAGTTCGATGCCCACGGCCTTGCCGTCATGGAAGCTCACGGCGATCGTCAGGTTCGGCAGCAGATAGTCCACCGCATCGCCCAGCGTCTCGCGCTTCAGCATCGTCTGCTCGAAGCTTTCGTCCATGAAGTAGTAGTCATCGCCGTCGCTGTAAAGAAACTCCATCTTCGTTTCGTCAACAATCACGCGGTCGATCGGGTCTGGCGAGCGGAACCGCTCCACGAACATGGCGCCCGTGCGAACATTCCGCAGCTTGGCCTGAATAAAGGCGCGCAGGTTGCCCGGCGTGCGGTGTTCGACGGAGAAGACAAGGTGAAGATCGTCCTTGAACTTGATGATCATGCCCGGGCGCATCTGCGTTGCGGGAATCGACATAGAAAAACCCCTGATCTGTGCTGAATGTCAGCTCTGTATTTGAGGTCGTGGAGACCTCCCCGGCGCTTCTGCCGGTGATTCCACAACCCTTCGATTGTAGCGCAGCCGCGCTATCTTCCTGTTTTTACCCCGGCTCGTCAGTCCTTGCCGCCGCCAAAGAGCCTCTTGAAAAATCGTCCAAACGAGTGCATAAACCCCGCCTTGGGAGCCGGTTGCACAGCCGCTGAAGCCGCCTGCCCCGAAGCGCCTACCCCCGCAGCAGTAGCCCCGGCAACGGGAGCATTTCCCGTAGACAACTTGCTCACATCCGTAGTGCTGTCCGGCCCACCCCCCGCGCTCAACGTAGCCGACACCTGCGCATGGACCGCCCCTGCCGGATTCTGCGGAACGCCCGCCGCCGGAGCCAGCCCCGCGCTCACCGCGGCAGGGAAGGGGTGCTTCTCCGCCGCCGTCTTCGCCGTATCCGGCCCCGTCCCGCCGGGACTCATCAACGCATCCGCAATCGTCATCGAAGGCTCCGGAGACTCCGGAGGACACCCGCACGAGCTACTCTCCCGGTCCACAACCTCCTTCAGGCTCCCATGCTCGAAGAGCACATGCTGTCCCGCCCGCAGCTCATACGTCGCGTCCCCAAACTGCTCCGCAATCCGCAGCGTAGGAGCCTTCGCGCCCGCGTTCTCCACGCACGTATCGCCATTGCGAGTCACCCTAAGTTGCAGGTCCAGCGGCCCACTCGCCAGCAGGGTAAACCGCAGGTCGGGAGTCATCACCACATCGTTCGCCGTCGCCGCCGTCTTCACCTCAATCGCGCCGCGGTCCAGCGCCAGCATCAACGGCATAGCCGCATCCGCAACAACCTTCCCGCCCGTAGCGTGCAGCGAGCTCGTCGAGCACACCTTCACCGAGCCGCCGCGATTCAGCGCAATCTCCGCCGTATGATCTCTCGCCGTCACCGTCGTGCTGCCCACCAGCACCGCCCGCCCGTTCGAGACCTCCAGCGCGCCACCCACCGTAGCGTCCTGCAACCCCACCGTCCCAATCGGCTGCTGCGCCCACGCCGCACCGCATCCTATCGCGAACACCATCGCCAGCCGACCGATCATCGTCATTCCTCTACATCTTCAGGAAGTTTTCGATCAGCTTCTTCCCGTTCGCCGTCAACACGCTCTCCGGATGAAACTGCACGCCCTCAATCGGCAGCTCGCGATGCCGCAGCGCCATAATCGTCTCGCCGTCCGCCGTCCGTGCCGAAACCTCCAGCTCTCCCGGCAGCCCCTCGTCCGCAACAATCAACGAGTGATACCGCGTGCACGTCATCGGCGAAGCGATCCCTTCAAAGATCGTCTTCCCGTCATGCACCACCTCGCTAGTCTTGCCATGCATCAGCTTCGCCGCGCGCACCACGTTGCCGCCAAACGCCGCGCCAATCGCCTGATGCCCCAGGCACACTCCCAGGATCGGCATCCGCCGCCCACCCGAAGAAAAGTGCCGGATCAGGTCAATGCTGATCCCCGCCTCATGCGGAGTGCAGGGCCCCGGCGAGATCAGAATCCTGTCTGGCCGCAGAGCCTCCACCTCCTCCGGCGTCAGCTCATCGTTGCGCCGAATCACCATCTCGGCGCCCAGCTCGCCCATGTACTGCACCAGGTTGTAGGTAAAGGAGTCGTAGTTATCGAGAACGAAGACCATAGCGATAATTAAATTCTACTCTCGCTCTGTCCGCACCGCGTCACCGCCATCATCAAGGCTTTCCAGTCAGCTCCCGGCAGAGTCGACTACTACCTTAGTGGCATGAAAAAAATCGTATCTTTATGCGGGTTCCCAATATCTTATAAGTAGGATGATGAATCACGAAAAGGGTCTATAAACCTCGTCGTCCCTTCCAGTGTCGGGCCACATACCTGGTTGTTCTTTCTTGGATCTTGCCGTGCGCCGTTTGTTTACCTCCCTTGGCCTTCTCTCTCTCCTAAGCCTGTCCGTCGCAGCCCATGCGGACTCGATCCCTGCGGGGATCTACTCCTTCTCGGCAGCGACCAACGTCACCGAGGACAATCACTCAAGTGCAACCGATCCGTTGAGCGGCACGCTCACTTTCGGCGCGAACGGCCTTATCACCGGAGCTGACATTACGCTCACCGATGGCGATCTCGGCCAGATCACCTTTACGGGTAACAACGGCATCAACGCGGGAGGCCCCTCGGGCTATGCCCCGGTCGCCGACTACGCCTATCTCTCCAGCTCCGGTGTCACCAGCTCCGGTACAGACTGGAGCGGACAGCTCGTGCTCTACTACGAGACCACGCTGGACGCGAACGGCGGTGTAACGGTCTGCATTGAGGGAATCTCCTGCAACAACTATCAGGCGTCCTATCTTCAGGTCTACTCGCCGGAGTTCAACCAGTACCAGTCCGCCTACCTCAACGAAGGCGACATCACAGGTTCGTCCTCTATCCCTGGCGCGACCATGGCCTCAACTCCGGAGCTGTCTTCGCTCATCCTGTTCGGAACCGGAATCCTGGGAGTTGCAGGGCTGGCCCGGCTGAAGTCTTTCCACGCATAAATCTTCTGAACCTACCGAAAGCAGAAAAGGCTCCCTTCGAAGGGAGCCTTTTCTATCCGGCAAGCAGGGAAATCCCAACTCACAATCCCCGGGCCCGCTCAATCGCCCGAACCACCGCCCGCGCCTTGTTCTCGCACTCTTCAAACTCCTTCTCCGGCACCGAGTCCGCCACAATCCCCGCACCCGCCTGAAAGTGTCCCTTCTCGCCATTCATATACAGCGTGCGAATCGCAATGCACGAGTCCAGATTCCCGCTGAAGTCCGCATACAGCACGCTCCCGCCATACACCCCGCGCCGCGCCGGTTCCAGCTCTTCAATAATCTCCATCGCACGAATCTTCGGCGCGCCGCTCAACGTCCCCGCCGGGAAACAAGCCTTGAAAGCATCCAGAGCACTCAGCTCCGGCCTCAGCTTTCCTTCCAGAGCGCTTACCAGATGCATCACATGGCTGTAGCGCTCCACGAACATCAAATCCTTCACCCGCACCGACCCGAACTCGCTCACCCGCCCCACATCGTTGCGCCCCAAGTCTACCAGCATCACATGCTCGGCCACTTCCTTCTGATCCGCACGCAGATCGGCTTCAATCGCCCGGTCCTCAACCTCGTCCGCGCTACGCGGTCTTGTCCCCGCAATCGGCCTGTACTCCACCTCGCGCCCATGCACCCGCACCAGCAGCTCCGGCGAGGAGCCCACAATATGCCCCACCGTGCTCTTCTTCCCGTCCTCCATTCCGAACCGCAGAAAGTACATATACGGCGAAGGATTCACAATCCGCAGCGCGCGATAAATGTCGAACGCCTCCACTCCCGGCTCGCAGTCGAACCGCTGCGACAGCACGCACTGGAACACATCGCCCGAAGCGATGTACTCCTTCGTCCGGTTCACCGCCTTCAAAAACGTAGCTTTAGGCGTCCGAGCCGTAACCTTCAGCTTGCCCTTCACCGGCCTCTTCTTCTTCCGCACCGGCAACGCCGCCGCCAGCCGCTTCTCTAACCGGTTCAGCCGCCTCACCGACCGCTCATAAGCCCCGGTCTTGGCCTCCCGCGTCAAATCCGCCGTCACGATCAGGAAGATCTCTTTCTTCACATGGTCGAACACGATCACCTGGTCAAAAAACATCAGGCAAGCGTCCGGAGCCCCCAGCTCATCCTTAGCCAGCGAAGGCAACTTCTCGATCAGCCTCACCACGTCATAAGCAAAGAACCCCACCGCCCCCGCGGTAAACGGAGGCAATCCCGGCAGCCGCGCCGGAGTGTGCCCACTCAGCTCCCGCTTCAGCTCTTCGAACACGTCCCCGGCAAACGTCCTCTCCCTGCGCCCCTCGCGGACCGTAATCGTCTGCCCGCGAGCCACCATCTTCTTGTAGGGCTGTATGCCGATGAACGTATAGCGGCCCACATGCTCGCCTCCCTCCACCGACTCCAGCAGAAACGCCTCCGGCTCCTCCGCCGCAATCCGCAGAAACGCCGAAACCGGCGTCTCCAGGTCCGCAGTCACAGTCCGGTACACCGGCACCAGCGTATGCTTGCGAGCCAGTTTGAGAAATTCGTTTGCCGAGGGCAGGGAATGGGTGTCAAGAGAAGCCATAGCTGCATCCATCATAACTGCGAGGCCACCCACCCCAACCCAAGCCCATAAGCTTGAGCCTTCTATCCATGAAAATCCGCGCAATCCGCGTTCGGCATAAAAAATCCGCTCTTATTCGCCGTTAAAATCCTCTTTATCACCGTTACGCCTTACCCCAATCAGCCACAAAAATAAATCTCCTCCGAAACTGTGGGAAAATGCTAGTGTCGGGACCGCGATGAATCTACCCAACTCCATCACGATGAGCCGCATCGCCTCCGTGCCCCTTCTCATCTGGGTACTCTCCCCGGCGTTCCCCTTCACCGGCCACGGAGCCTCCGGCCTGCTCGGCGGCGAGCAGGAGATCATCGCCTCCATCATCTTCATCCTGGCCAGCATCACCGACGGCCTCGATGGCTACCTCGCCCGCCGCCGTGGCCAGATCACCACCATGGGGATGCTCCTCGACCCCCTCGCCGACAAGCTCATGGTCACGGCCGCCTACATTATCCTCGTGGCCTACAACCCCCGCATCGTCGCCCCCTGGATCGCCGTCGTCGTCATTGGCCGCGAGTTCCTCGTCTCCGGTCTCCGCAGCATCGCCGCCGCCGAAGGCTTCACCATCGAGGCAAGCGAGATCGGCAAGCTCAAGACCGTCATCCAGATCGTCTCCGTCGTCGCCGCCATCCTCGCCCATCGCTGGGACTACTGGAACTGGGGCGGATTCATCATCGCCGTCCACTTCATCGCCGTCACCTCCATCTACTGGATGACCATCGTCTCCATCATCTCCGCCGTCGACTACTTCGTAGGCTTCTGGAAGAAGATCGACCACGCCTCCGGCGCGCGCCGCAGCTTCGTCCTCAGCCGCAAGCAGAAGTCCTCCACGCCCGCCGAGCACCCCTCCCACATCTCCTGAATATCCCAATCGACACAAAGCCCCGCCGCAGATAAAGTTCAAAGGATGAGCCCCCGAAAGAACTCCAAGCCTCTCTGCCTCTTCGCCGCCTCATTCCTTCTGGCAAGCCTGGCCACACCCGCCATTCTCAGCGCTCAGGCAACCCCGCCCCAGCAATCCCCCGCCACCCTCCCCGGCAAAGGTCTCGCCGAGCATGACTTCCTCTACGCCGGAGAGTCCGCCAACCGCCGCATCTATATCGTCCGCAACGGTCAGGTCGCCTGGTCCTACGACGACCCCGCAGGCAAAGGCGAGATCAGCGACGCCGTCCAGCTCTCCAACGGCAACATCCTCTTCGCCCACCAGTTCGGCATCACCGAGCTATCCCCCGACAAAAAAGTCCTCTGGCACTACGACGTCCCCGCCGGGCACGAGGTCCACACAGCCATCCCCATCGGCGCCACCCACGTCCTCTTCGTCCAGAACGGCGACCCCGCCGTCCTCCGCGTCATCAACACCACCACCAACGCCGTAGAAAAAGAGCTCCCCCTTCAGGTAGCGAACCCCAAAAACACCCACCTCCAGTTCCGCCACGCCCGCCTCACCTCCAAGGGAACCATCCTCATAGCCCACATGGACTCCAACAAAGTAGTCGAGTACGACTCCGACGGCAAAGAGCTATGGTCCTTCCCCGCGCCCAGCGCCTGGAGCGTCGAGCCCCTCGCCAACGGCAACGTCCTCATCATCGACCGCACCGGCGTCCGCGAGATCACCCGCCGCGGCGATGCCGTCTGGTCCTGGCTCCGCACCGATACCCCCGACTACCGCATGTCCAGCCTGCAAGAGGCATGGCGTCTTCCCAACGGCAACACCGTCATCAACAACTGGTCCACGCCTCGCCAGCGCCCCGGCGACCCCGCCTTCGCGCCCACGCAGCTCCCGGTACAGGCTATCGAGCTGACCCCCGACAAAAAAGTAGTCTGGGCCCTCCGCGCATGGGACAACCCCAACCTCGGAGCCTCCACCACCTTCCAGTTCCTAGACAAAGCCTCCGCCAACCCCCAGGCCCCCGAAGACGTTCACTTCGGCGATATCCACTAAGCAGTACGTAGCGAAGCCCTCCCGTAGGTCGGCAGAAAAATCTTCCAACCGACCAGCGGGAGGCCCACGCGAAGCGATAAAAAGGCGTGAAACGCCCGCGCGCCGCGCAGGCGGCCCGTCCGGCAGGACTAAATCTCTTACTGCAAAATCGGAATCCCAGCGATCCGCCGAGACCACTCCTCCGGCCCCGTCTTATGCACGCTCGTCCCCTTGCTGTCGACGGCCACGGTCACCGGCATGTCCTTCACCTCGAACTCGTAGATCGCCTCCATGCCAAGGTCTTCGAACGCCAGCACCTTCGAGCTCTTGATCGCCTTCGACACCAGGTACGCCGCGCCGCCAATCGCAATCAGGTAAACCGCCTCATAGTCCTTGATCGCCTCAATCGCCGCATCGCCGCGCTCCGCCTTGCCGATCATTCCCAGCAACCCGGTCTCCTTCAGCATCTGCCGCGTGAACTTGTCCATGCGCGTCGCCGTCGTCGGTCCCGCCGGTCCCACGGCCTCGTCCCGCACCGCCGCCACCGGCCCCACGTAGTAGATAAACCGCCCCGTAAAGTCCACCGGCAGCTTCTCGCCGCGTGACAGCATGTCCGTCATCCGCTTATGCGCCGCATCGCGTCCCGTCAGCAGCTTGCCCGAGAGCAGCAACACCTCGCCCGGCTTCCACGTCTTCGTCTCCTCATGCGTCACCGTGTCCAGATTCACCTTCCGAGCCGTATGTACGTCATACTCCAGCTTCGGCCACAGGCTCAGGTCCGGCGGGTCGACCATCACCGGCCCGCTTCCATCCAGCTTGAAGTGCAGATGCCTCGTCGCCGCGCAGTTAGGAATCATCGCTACCGGCAGGTTCGCCGCGTGCGTCGGATAGTCCATGATCTTCACGTCCAGCACGGTCGTCAGCCCGCCCAACCCCTGCGCGCCAATCCCCAGCCTGTTCACCTTCTCGTACAGCTCAATCCGCAGCTCTTCGATCTTCGTCTTAGGCCCACGCGCAATCAGCTCCTGCATGTCGATCGGGTCCATCAAGGACTCCTTCGCCAGCACCATCGCCTTCTCCGCCGTGCCTCCAATCCCGATCCCCAGCATTCCCGGCGGACACCATCCCGCTCCCATCGTCGGCACCGTCTTCAGCACCCAGTCCACAATCGAGTCCGAAGGGTTCAGCATCGCAAACTTGCTCTTCGCCTCCGAGCCGCCGCCCTTTGACGCCACCGTAATGTCCACATTGCCGCCCGCCACCAACTCCACCACCACCATCGCCGGAGTATTGTCCTTCGTGTTCTTCCGCGTAAACGCCGGATCGGCCAGCACGCTCCCCCGCAACAGGTTATCCGGATCCAGCCACGCCTCGCGCACGCCCTGATCGATCATCTCCTGCATCGTCATCAGCCCCTTGGCGCTGGGCTCCCACTTCACCTCCATGCCCACCTTCACAAACGCCGTCACGATCCCCGTATCCTGGCAGATCGGACGATGCCCCTCCGCGCACATCCGCGAATTAATCAGGATCTGCGCCATCGCGTCCTTCGCTGCGTGGCTCTGTTCCTTCTCATAGGCTTTCGCCAGGTTCGTAATGTAGTCCTCTGGATGGTAAAAGCTGATGTACTGCAATGCATTCGCAACACTGCGAATAAGGTCGTCCTGCTTAATCGTCGCCATAAAAGTGGATATATCCCTCGCTAAACATTCTAGGCGCGGCATCCGGCGCTCGTCACGTGGAACCTCGCCTTCGCCCTGAATCACAAGGGAATTACATCCTTACACTCCCTGCCCCATATGATTGGCGGCAGGAGACCGTCTAACCTGTTTGGGCTTTCAAGCCTTGCGGCTTTTCCTCCAGCCTGAGAGGATATCGGGCATGAATGAAAGTTTGCTAAGGTCGTCTCTGGTCATCTTGGCGGGCGTTTCGGTCGCAGGCTTGCTAGGGTGGATGTTAGAGAAGGCGTCTCCCAAATCAAAGTTGCGAAACGCCCTTCTGGACGCCCTGATGACCGGAGTGTGTGTCTATGCGGCCCTGACGATTGACTCCATCCTGCTGAAATAACTCTCTAAGGGAGTTAAATATGTAATTCCCAATCAAAAGCGGCGAAGCCCAAAGGCTCCGCCGCCGGAAACCACGCAATCAGTGCCTATCGAATTCTTCCGAACCGGTACACCACGCCAAAGTTCATTCCCCAGTTGTTCTGGATCGACCCCGCGCTCGGGGTCCGGAAGTCATCCGGGCTCGACCGGAAGAATGTCCCCACATACGTCGGCTCCACGCGGAACGCCAGGTTCGGGTAGAAGTTGTAATCCAGGTTCGCGCCCACGCTGAACACCGGCTTCGTCTGCGATTGCCACACGCCCAACTCGCCCGAAGGGAAGCCCTTGCTGTCGCCGTCGAACTTGCCGATCGCCGCGCCCGCTTCTCCCGTCACGCTGACCGCAAGCTTCTCCTTGGTATACAGCCGATACGCCACGCCGCCCATGAACGGATACGTCGAGACCTTCGGGTTGTATCCCAGGAACGATTCCGCCCCAAGCTGGTTCTGGATCTTTGCATTACCATACAGCCCACGGATATCGCCGATAATGCCCAGCTTCTCATTCAGGAAGTACGTCGTCGTCATAAAGAACGACACATCGTTGTTCTTCAGCAGCGTCTCTCCCGACTGGGAGCGCAGATATCCGCCTCCGCCCGCTACCTCGAAGCGATGGTTGTACGTGGCCTCGATCTCTCTCGCAATACGGGCCTGCCGGTTCGCATTCGATTCCCGGCGCGCCCTGCGCGTCATCTGTGCCTCTGCGCTTACTCCGCCGGCGAGCAACGCCGCCAGCAACACTGCCGTTCCATACCGCACCTTCAACCTCAAACCGAACATCAACGATTACTCCTGCACAAGCCGCGCTTTGCTATGGTGGAACTCAAGGTAGGTCCGCCGGAAAACGGCAACCTTCCTTATTAGAACATCCGAAGCCCGTCCCGGCATCGTTCCCCGCCGGAATACTTCCGCATATCCCCACAGGAGACACCCCGAACATGGCCAGGAACGCATCCAGCAAACGAAGCAGCGGCGGCGCCGGACGCCTCCTCCTCGGTTTTCTCCTCGGCATCGTGGCCACCGCCGCCGGTCTCTTCTGCTATCTCAAATTCAGCCCCCTGCCCGTAGCCGTGGCCGACGCACCCCTCCCCTTCGAGAAAGAGATCGTCCGCCTGCCCCTCCACGCCCGCATCGACCGCGAACAGAAGACCCCGCCCTTCGGCATCAGCGAAGACGTCTATGAGTCTGGAGCCCACATCTACCGCGCCCAGTGCGCCGCCTGCCACGGAACCCCCGGCCACGACGTCCCCTACGCCCGCCACATGTTCCCCTCCGCGCCCCAGCTCTGGAAGAAGCATGGCGCCCACGGAGTCGTAGGCGTCAGCGATGACGACGCGGGCGAGACCTACTGGAAGGTGGCCAACGGCGTCCGCCTCACCGGAATGCCCTCCTACAGCCACGTCCTCTCCGACACCCAGATGTGGCAGGTAAGCCTCCTGCTCAAAAACGCCGACAAAGACCTCCCTGACCCCGTCCGCAAAATTCTGTCCACGCCATAGCTCAGTTCTCAGACGGATGCTCCACATGTTCCACCACAATCGTCTCCACCGGAGCCTTCCCCGCCTGCAACTTCAGCCCAAGCTGTTCCTGCAACGCCGTAAACAGCGAAGGCCCCGCATCCGCCGCAGCTAGCGCAGCCGAGCCGCTCGGCGCAGCGGCCAGATCATCCGGCGTCCACGTCAAAACAGCGTCGTAACGTCCCGTAAGCCCCGTCTTGTCCACCACCAGTCGATTCCCCGTCTCCGGCTTATGAGAAAGATCGCCGACCAGATCGCTCATCCTGATGCCGCTCGCCGTAATCTTCCCTCGACCCTCACGTATCGAAATACCCTGACGCTTGTCCTGCGAAGTCGGCGTAAGCTTCGGCCCACCCTTAGCCACCACCAGCTCATACACCGGCAGCTCTTTCGTCACATGCTTCACCGTCAGCTTGAACCGATCTTCCAGCAGAGCCCGTACTCGCAACTCCATATTTCTGCCTCTCTGCTCGCGAGTCAGGTTCTTCTCTGCCTCCACCACCGCATGGTCTTCCTTCGCCTCAATAGCGAACTGTTCGGAAGACACCCACGACGGCACGCCCTCAAGTTGAGCATCCGATTTCAGCTCATAGGCCAGCATGATCAGGGCTTTGAGCGAGCTTTTCGACGAAAAATTTCCGCCAGAGGAATTCATGCTGATGTCCGTCGATTCATGACCCGGCCCCAGCGTCCTGATCGGTTTAACCGTAGCCACGTCAAACGAGGGCAGGGAACTACCTGAACCGGCAGTCTGCCCCAACAGCGTGCCGGGCAGCAAGGCAGAAAGTATCAACAATCGTCGCAGCATGTCCTCTTGGACGCGCCACCCACGCCATAGTCCCGTCTCCCAGCAAAAAAATACGGCCCGAATCTCGTCAGAGATTCGGGCCGCACATACCAGCCAAAAGTTAGAAGCTGTAGCCAATACCCGTAACAAACTGGAAGCTGTTCTTGTCATATCCCACAGCCGGATTGTTCAGGAAGTTGTCCGTAATGTTCACGTTCGCCGAGAACCGCTTATAAACCGGGAACGTCAGCCCCGCCGAGATGATTGCCGAGTACGCATTCGTATCGTTCCATCCAATGATGTAGCTTCCGCTCTCATTGAACAGCAGCTTCCCAGGCAGCGTCCGCGTATAAATCTCGGCAAACGTCGAACCGATCAGGTTCTCGCTCACCGTAGGCGGCTGGAAGTTCTGCCGCTCATAATGAACATCGGCCTTCACGTCCAACTCCTGCTTCGCGTCCTTGATTGCGGTCCACCCGATACCGCCCCCGTAGATCTGTTGCAGATTCAGGCCCTGCGAGAAGTTGTGGTCGAACGACAACCCCGCAAACCCATACAGCCGCTGCGAGAAGTACTTGTCATGCTCAAAGTCCGCATGGAAGATGCTTGTCTTCGCCACCGCATCGGGAGTAGGAGGATTCGTCTGCGGAATCGTCGGCTGCGTCAGCTTGCCATACGTCTCCAGCATGTTGAACGTGGTCTTCGTGCGCGGCGGCAGAAACGACACAGTCGGAATCGCCCTCACCAGCGCAACCGTAGCGTTGATGCTGGAGCCATACTGCGTAGCCTGTACGTCCGACGCGCCGAACGTCAGTGCGCCCTTCCATCCCTGGAGCGGACCCGGATGAGCATGGATCTCTTTCTCGAAGGTGGTCTGATCGATGATGAAGCCAATGTCCTTCGTCGCCGTAGTCTTCGCTTCCCCTGCGGCGTTCGTATCCGTAATGCCGTCCGCCCCGTAGGTCAGCGTACCGGCTTGCAGCTTCGAGTGGCGGTTCAGCCTCTCGCCGTTCCTCACCACCACAAACCCGCCATGCGACTTCAGCTCCTTGATCTTGCTCAATGGAACCGTCACTTCGCCCACGGTATCGCTCTTGAAGAGGATGGAGTCGCCCGCGCCACGCTCCAGCGTACCGGTCAACTGGTCGCCGTTCGCAAATACGAGCACATCCGGCTCAGGCTTCGCTGCCTGTCCGGCGGCAAATATACTCTGGGAAAATAGAACTGACGTCAGGCCCAAAAGCAGCAGGCTGGTCGTGGCCGGCCTGCAGACGGTGGTTGTTTTTTTATCGATACTCATGCCTTAAAAATAGACCAACTGTAAGGAACGGGATGTTTAAAAAGAAGGCTCTCTGTTCGTAAAATTGAAAACAATTGCATCCCGAAACCTCCCTCCAGTGCAACGACAGCAGTTCTCCAGAAACCTCGCCAAACGTATTTTCCCCGCAATTGGAGCGGCTTTTCCGCACAGCGTCCACCCGCAGGCAACGCAGCCGCGGCCCTCTCTTCCGCTAAAGAATTCATTTCCCCTTTTGGAACCATCCATCCCTTCGGGCAATCCTGTATCAACAAATACAGACCAACAGGAAGCAATACAGATTAAAGGGAAGCAGTCGCTGGTGCCGTTGCTGTTGTTCTTGCTATTGCCTGTTTTTTTGGTTTGTCATTCCCGAAGCGAATCTGCGTTTGCTGTCGCTGTCGTTGCCGTTGCTGTTGTAGTTGTAGTTGCTGTTGTTCTTGCCGTTGTCTTTCCCCAAGGCACCCCAAACCCCGTCATTTCGACCGAAGCAGCTCACAGTTTCATCGTGAGCTGCGAAGCGGAGAAACCCGCTTCTCTACCCATGCCTCACCCCGGCCCATAAGTCGTTGCTCTTGTAGTTGCCTGTTCTTGCTGTTGCACTTGTCTTTGGGATTAGAGCCGGGCTTTAGCCCGGCGTCAAAAACCGTCGCGAAGCCCGCAGGGCGAAGCGACATATTTATCGCCTTTGTATCCCTATCCACGCTCAACCCAAAAACTCTGTCCTCCCGACCTGCGGTTTTCTTCCCCGAATCCTGAATCTCAAGGATTCAACAGACATCAACTCCGCTCATTCAGCCGGGAAAAATGTCCCCCAAAGGGAATCCCCCGAAGGTAATCTAGCCCTCGCTCCCAGGTAACAGCCCACACTTTTCCCCGAAAATCTCCCATCCAGTAAGTAAAACTAATAAATTCTTGCCAATTGTCTTCCCGGAGGCTTAGTATGCGTTTCGGCTGAATGAAGATTGTTGAGCCTTATATTCGACATAAGCCGGAACCATCGCAATATGAGTCATTTCCAGCGGGTCTTTGCGCGTAGATGAGCTGTTTCACTCAAATCCCTCTGGGGGTGCAATACCTCTCAGCGCTTGAATGGAAGGTAAAAAATCATGGCATGGTACGCCTATTGCATCGCAGAACGTCAATCCTTTCCGGAGCTCCTGCGTCATCGCCGCCCGATGCCGCTCACCGGCGTCTCCGGCATCTTCGGGAATCAGACTTTCCTCTTTCCCGCCAGTGACCTCGCTGTCATCGTCTCCGAGCACACCCCCGAGGACTGTGCCCGGCTCGACCAGCAGGCCGCCAAAGACCACGCCCGCGTCATCGCCGAGAGCTTCCAGCTCTCCACGGTCCTGCCCTTCCGCTTCGGAACCACTTTTCAGGACGACGACGCCCTGCGCCGCTCCGTCCGCTCCAACCAGCGTCACTTCCAGGCCAACGTCGAGCGTCTCCGCGGCAAGGCCGAGATGCACCTCAAGGTCCTCGTAGACGACACCTGCCCCGGCAACTCCGCCCGCGACATGACCGTCGGACACCTGTACCTGACCAGCCTCCGCGAGAGCGCCAGCCGGCAACGCGAGCGTCAGTCCAAGGCCCGTGCTCTTTCGGTCCAGATGCATCGCATGTTCCTGCCCCTCGCCGAGGAGGTCACCTGTAAACGCACCGACTCCGGCAAGATGCTCCTCGACATCGCCCACCTGATCGACAACAAGACCATCGAGCGTTACCAGAACAAGTACACCTCGGCCTCGCAGGAGCTCAAGGAGTGCCGTATGCAGCTATCCGGCCCCTGGCCTCCCTACCACTTCGTGCAGCGTCCCCAGCCGCACCAGCACCCTGCCTGATCTGGCATCCCCGCTCCCTTTTGCCCAAGTCCCCTTGGGCGGGAGGGAGCGAGGATACCGTCAGAAACCACGCTTCCATCCAGCAAAATCCATCCTCCACCAGCGTTTTTTTCACGGAAATCACTCTCCAGACTACCTTTATGCTCTCCAGGGCATCGCATAGAAATAAGCCGATTTCTATCGCCGGATCAATAACTTAGCGATAGCCCCCGGAATCGGCCAAGGAGAACGTGCATGAAGCGCATCGAGCAGCTCTTTGTAGCCTTCGCCTTCGCAACATCTTTAGGGATCAGCAACTTACCCGCACAGGAACAAAACCCCACCTCTACCCCTTCCCAGGCCTCGCCCCAGATAGAAAAACAAGACAACGGCATCTACCTCTACCGCGTAACTGTGGTACAGCGTGACTTAGACGCAGTCAACTACCTGCATCGCAGCGGATCGACCAGCATCGGCTTCAAGGGAACTACCCTCCTCCCCCTGTCCAAGGGTGATGCCAAAATCACCAGCGAACGTGGAGGAATCCACATATCTGCAAGATTCCAGGGGCTTTCTCCCGCAAACGGCTTCGGCCCCGAATATTTAACCTACGTCCTCTGGGCCATCACCCCCGACGGCCGCCCGAACAATCTGGGCGAGGTTCTGCCCGCGGGCGATAAAAGCAACATCGAGGTCACCACGGCCCTCCAGTCCTTCGGCCTCATCGTCACCGCCGAGCCATACTTCTCCGTTACCCAGCCCAGCGATGTTGTTGTGCTGCAGAACGTAATCCTCAACGACAAGACCACCGGCGTCCTCGAAAAAGTAAACGCCCACTACATGCTGCTTCCGCGTGGTATCTACGCGGCCACCAATGGTGCGGACACGGTGGCAAACCCGATTACGCGCGACGAAAAATCTCCACTGGAGCTCTACCAGGCCTACAACGCCGTCCGTATCGCCCAGATGACCGGATCAGATCAATACGCGCCCGACATCATGAAGGAGGCAAGGCTGGACCTCCAGAACGCAACCGCCATGGACGGCAACAAGAAGAGCAACCGCCAGCTTGAGATCTCGTTGGCTCGCCAGGCCGTTCAGCGCGCGGAGGACGCGCGTCTGGTCACCTTGCGCCGTCAGGCTGCCGAGCGCCAGCAAGCCGCCGAAGATGCCAGAAAAGCAGCGCAGACCCAGGCCCAGGTATCGGCGCTCCAGGCCCAGCAGGCCCAGCTTGAGGCGGAGCGTTCCCGCATCGCCCAGGCTCGTGCAGACGCCGATGCGGCGATGGCTCGCGCCCGTGCCGCTCAGGCCACCAGAAGCGCTCAGGACGCAAACGCCGTCCGTGAGAAGCTGCGCTCCCAGCTCAACAGCGTCCTCGCCACCAGCGAGTCCGCTCGCGGCCTCATCGTCAACATGTCGGACGTCCTCTTCGACACCGGTAAGTACACCCTGAAGACGACCACGCAGATCAGTCTAGCCAAGGTCGCGGGAATCCTGCAGGCCTATCCCGGCCTCAAGCTTCAGGTCGAAGGCTATACCGACAGTGTCGGCGGCGACGCCTATAACCAGAAGCTGTCGGAGAACCGAGCCGATGCCGTCCGCGACTTCCTCGTCGCCCAGGGAGTCCCGCCCGACAACATCTCCGCCACCGGCTACGGCAAAGACAAGCCGGTAGCGGACAACGCCACCGCCGAAGGCCGCTCCAAGAACCGCCGCGTCAACCTCGTAGTCTCCGGAGACGCCATCGGCGTCCAGCAGAGCTCGCCGGACTCCACCACGCAACAGTAGTTTGCGATTTATCTATCCGAAGAAGGGCCGCCTGAGTGCGGCCCTTCATTTTTTGTTATAAGGATGGTCATGGCTTCTCTCACGGGAAAGATCGTTTTAGTTACCGGCGCAAGCGCAGGCATAGGCAAAGCAACCGCAATCGCGTTCGCAAAGGAAGGCAGCCGCCTGCTCCTGTGCGCGCGTCGTCTCGACAAGCTGCAATCTTTCCAGCAGGAGCTCCTCTCCGCCGGAGCCGAAGCCGTACATGCCTTCGCGCTCGATGTACGCGACCATAGCGCCGTCGATGCAGCGATCGCGGCCCTTCCCGCCAACTGGCAGAAGATCGACATCCTGGTCAACAATGCCGGACTCAGCCGCGGCCTGAGCAAGCTCCACGAGGACGATCCCGAGAACTGGGAGGAGATGATCGACACCAACGTCAAAGGTCTCCTCTACGTCACCCGCGCCGTCGTCCCCGGCATGGTCGCTCGCGGCGAAGGCCACGTCATCAATCTCGGTTCCACGGCAGGGCACCTCACCTACGCCAACGGGGCTGTCTACTGCGCCACCAAGGCCGCCGAGCGGGTCATCAGCGAGGGCCTCAAGATCGACCTCATGGGAACGCCCGTCCGTGTTACCTCCATCGATCCCGGCATGGTCGAAACCGACTTCAGCGTCATTCGTTTTCGTGGAGACGAGGACAAGGCCGCAAAGGTCTACCAGAACATCACGCCGCTACAGGCGGAGGACGTAGCCGACGCCATTGTCTGGACCGCCAGCCGTCCGGTGCACGTCAACATCCACACCGTGCTGATGACCACCATCGACCAGGCCAACTCGATGGTCCTTCACCGTCACAGCTAGTTTTTGAAAGGGCGGGGCTTCAGCCCTGCCGTAACGCCTGTTCAAAACAGCTAGCGCTGGCTAGATATGGATGCTCCAGCCAAGCTCACTTAATTTTTCTTCGATATCGGCCAGCGCAACCGCCAGCGCCGAACGCCGGTGCGGGTTCGAGGTGCGCTCCGAAAGGATGCGCTCCCGCTGTAACTCCAGAGCCTGCCTCTGACGTTTGCGTTCTGCGGTCACGGCTTCATTATTTGCCGCTACAGGTTTCGGAGCGGCAGCCTGTGCTTGCTGTTCTTCCACGGATTTACTCTCCCATCCTCGCGACATACCCTTCATACTACGCTGGCCGGCAGAAATGCAAAAGAATCCACACTGGAAGTCCGCAAAGCGCAGCCTGCCGCCAGCTCTCAACGAGAGGCAACAGCAGACAGCTTCGCGGACAGGTTCTTCGCGATCAACTGCCCATGGAAGCGGCCGTTCTCGATAAATATCTCATTCGTCCGTTCTCCTGCCACAATTACACCGGCAAGATAGATTCCCGCAACATTGCTTTCCAGCGTCTCCGGATCGCACACCGGGCAGCGAGCGTTCGCTTCATCCAGCTTGATCCCCAGCCGTTCGATAAAGTCGAAGTCAGGATGGTATCCCGTCAGCGCGAACACAAAATGGTTCGCAACCGTGACCTCGCCCTGCGGCGTTGAAAGTGTCACGTCGTCCTCGCGGATCTGCGTCACCGCGCTGTTGAAGTAAGACTGAATCTCACCATTCTTGAATCGGTTATTGATGTCCGGCAGAATCCAATATTTCACATGCGGATGCATCTCGGCTCCGCGATGCACCAGCGTCACCTTCGCTCCGTGCCGCCACAGATCCAGCGCCGCAATTGCCGCCGAGTTCTTGCCCCCGATCACTACCACTTCCAGCCCATAGTAGGGGTGCGGATCGCGATAGTAGTGCTTCACCTTGCCCAGCTCTTCCCCCGGAATCCCAAGGTAGTTCGGCAGGTCGTAATACCCCGTAGCGATTGCCAGCTTGCGGGTGCGCTGCTCGCGGGCGCGTCCAAAGTGGTCCATGGTATGGACCGTAAAGTTTCCATCGCTTCCAGTCACTCGCTCGACGGTCTCATACTGCCGCACATTCAGCCGATAGTGCTCTGCCACCTTGCGATAGTATTCGAGGGCCTCATTCCGGGTAGGCTTCTGATGAGGACTCGGAAACGGAATATCGCCGATCTCCAGCAGCTCCGGGGTCGTAAAGAAGGTCATGTTCGAGGGATAGTGAAACAGCGAATTACACAGGCACCCCTTGTCCACGACCAAAGCGGAAAGTCCCGCACGCTGCGCCTCAATCGCGCACGCCAACCCCGTCGGCCCCGCGCCGATCACCAGTAAATCAACGATATTGCCAGCAATTCCATCATTCATGTCTTCAATCTTACCGAAGACCCCGGCCGGGTTATGTGTCGATCGTCACAAGCTTGTGGGCGATTGCAAACAAAGCCAGTTCCAGCCGCGTCGAAACCCCCGTCTTGTCGAAGATGTTCGAAAGGTGACGTTTCACCGTCTCCTCGCTGATCGTGAACTGCTTCGCAACATCCTTGTTGCTGCATCCTTCCACAATGCACGTCACCACTTCCAGTTCGCGCGGAGTCAGCCCATACGTCTTCTTCCCCGGAACGGCCGAGGCCTCCTGCATCAACTCGTTCAGCTTGCTCATCAGGTTTGCCACCTGCGCCCCGCCGATCCAGTAGTCGCCCGAGAGCACCGCGCGCAGCGACGTCGTCAGGTCTTCCGTCACCGCGTCCTTCAGGACGATTCCACGCGCCCCAATCTGCAATGCCTCGATCACCTGCTGGGTAGAGATCGTGCTCGTCAGCAGAATGATCTTCACCCGAGGAGATTTGCTCATAATCGCCCGCAATGCTTCCAGCCCCGGCAGGCGCGGCATCGCCAGGTCCAGCAGAAGAATGTCCGGCTCCAGCTCGATCGTCTGGGTAATCGCCGTGTCGCCGTCCTCCGCCTCGCCCACGACCTCGAATCCCGGCTGGCTCTCCAGCATGTTTCTTACACCCAGGCGAACCACAGGATGGTCGTCCGCAACCACAATGCGAATCGTCGCAATTACGGCGGACCTTCCGACAGGCTTTTTCTTTCCGTCTTTCATGGCGTGCCTTTTCTTGTTGTGCCCTCGGAGTTCGTCTTGCCCAGACGTGCGACCAGAATACGCCGCAAACGCTCACAGCAGATTACGAATTTATCGAGCAAAGCTACATTATTAGTGCTACTTAGTCCATTTTCTTCCATGGAAGCTGCAATCGCTTGCAACTCAGCCGCGCCGGTCATGCCGCATCCACCCTTGATCGCATGGGCCTCTCTTCGGTAAGCGGCATCATCGCCGTCCCATGCGGCCTGCCGCATCGCCGCAATGCGCCGAGCCGCGTCATCCAGGCATACTGAATAAAGCTGCCGCAGCTTCTCGGGAGACATCATGGCCGCCCACCTCCGATACACCGCCTCATCCAGCGCGCCAGCCCCCTTTAGCTCATCCGCACTCTCTACAGAGGCTCCCCGGATGGCCGTCGCCAGCGCCTCCATCGTAAAGGGCTTTCGCAGGAACCCATCGAACTCCCGAAGAACATACTCCCCCGCCTCACTGGCGCTGATCGCCAGCAGAACTGTATTGCTCCCACACAGCGCGCGCATCTGCCGAGCCAGTTCCTCTCCCGCAACTCCCGGCATCTGCACGTCCGCCAGAACCGCACCCGGCGGCGAGCCGCGTCTCCGTTGCAGCAGGGCAAGCGCGGCCTCGCCGGAGTCCGCTGTCTCCACCTCGTACTCTTCCTGCTCCAGCAGCAGAGCCATCAGCTCCCGACTGACTTCGTCGTCGTCCACCACCAGAACACGCATCGGCATCACAAGGTTCACTAGCGCAAAGACTACCAACGGATCGGTTTCTATACCACTCCCCTCCGCGATGGCGGTACAGTAGTTGCCATGGGTTCAGAGGAGCAGCCTCTCCAGCGCGGCCACGAAACCGGAGTCACCGCAGAGATCGCCGCCCTGTCTGCACGCGTCGAGGCTCTGGAGCGAGAGCTGGCGCAACTGCGTCAGCACATGCAGCCCGCCCCGTCCCCGCCTCCTCCGCCAAAGGCCATCCCCGCCCCCATTCTTCCGTCCATTCCTCAAGCTGCCAGCCAGCCTCATACAAAACCCGCTGTATCGCTCGAAGACCGCATCGGCTCCCAGCTCTTCAGCCGTATCGGCATCATCGCGCTGCTCATCGCCACCACGCTCTTCCTCAAGTGGGCCATCGACAACCACTGGATCGGCCCCGTAGGCCGCATCCTCGCCGGTCTCCTCGCCGGAGCCGCCGTCATCCTCTGGTCGGAGCGCTTCCGCTCCCGTGGTTTCGCCGCATTCTCCTACTCGCTCAAAGCCATCGGCAGCGGAGCCCTCTATCTCTCGCTCTGGGCGGCCTTCCAGCTCTATCATCTGCTCTCGCCCGAGCTCGCCCTCGTCGCCATGCTCGCCGTCACTGTCTGGAACGCCTACATGGCGTGGTCGCAGAACAGCCAGGTCCTCGCCGCCTACGCTCTCGCCGGAGCCTTCGCCACGCCCGCCCTCCTCGCCACCGGCGGCAACCACGAAATCTCCCTCTTCCTCTATCTCCTCATCGCCGATATAGCCACCGCGCTTCTCGTCCGCCTCAAGCCCTGGCCGCGCCTCCTCCTCGGAGCATTCCCTGCCACCGTCCTCTACTTCACCACCTGGTACTTCGACTGGCACGGAATCCTGAATCAACCGAACCCGCTGGCAATCACCAGCCTCTTCAGTGCCCTCTTCTTCCTCACCTTCATCCTCCCATCCGTCTATCGGCAAGAACCCGCCACCAGACCCCGCGGCCAATCCATCGTCCAGATTCTCCTCCCCATAGCCAACGCGGCCTTCGCGGTCCTGTCCTTCTACTCCATGTTCGATACGGCTAGCCAACACGGCTTCCTGCCCTGGCTTGCCGTCCTCTTCGCCGCCGTCTATCTAGGGCTCATGCGTCTCCCGCAACCCCAGGCGACCTCGGCTATCCATCTCTCGCTGGCCATCGTCTTCCTTACCGTGGCCGTCCCCCTCAAAGCCAGCGGCAGCGCCATCACCATAGGCTGGCTGGCCGAAGGAGCCGCGCTCCTCTGGGTCGCCTCCCGCCTGTCCAACCAGCCCGCTAGCAACAAGCTCCTCCGCAGGCTGGCCTCCGCCGCCCTCACCTTAGGGTTCCTCTCCGTCTTCCTCCAGCCCTGCTTTGAACCCATCACCAGCTCTCAGGAAGCAGCCTTCTTCAACGCCCACTTCGCCACAGCGCTCTTCGGCCTCGCCGTCTTCGCCGGGGCCGCATGGATCGCCCTCCACGCGCCATCCCAGCCGCAAACCTCCTTCCCCACATGGTTGGAGATCGCCGCTGCCTCCATCATCGCCTTCAATCTCATCGCCGTCGTGTCCGTCGTGCGCGAGCTCTATCACCTCTGGCCCATCGCCGCTCCCATCAGCTCCGAATCCGGCCTCCAGCGTGCGCTCTCTATCTCCGCCTTCCTCATGCTCTACGGAGGTCTCCTCCTCGCCGTCGGCTTCTGGAGACGCTCCGCCTTCATCCGCTGGCAGGCTCTCATCCTCCTCATCTTCTCCATCTTCAAAACCTTCCTTTACGATCTCAGCAGCCTCAGCCAGGGATACCGAATCCTAAGCTTCCTCGGCCTCGGCGCTCTCCTCATGGCCATCAGCTTCGCCTACCAGAAAGACTGGCTCTCCCTCCGCACCCCCACTCCCCACGAGGAAGCCAACCAGTGAAGACCGCCCTCCTGCTCCTCTTTCTTCTCTGGCAGTCCGCAACCACTCCCGAACCGGCTGCGAACCAGCAGTTCTTCCGCTACCAGCGAGCCATCACCACCACCGCAACCTCCGGCCAAAGCTGCGCCATCCTCGACCCCAACATCTTTCCCCACGCTGCACCCTCCCTTAAAGACCTCCGTCTCTACCAGGACAGCCACGAGCTTCCCTACGCCGTTACCCTCAGCGAGCCCGAGCAGCTCGACAGCGACACCGCTCAGGTCCTCAACCTCGGTCTGCGCGGCCACAACATAGTCTTCGACGTCGCCATGCCCAACCGCCCCTACACCGACGTCGCTCTAAACCTCGCCGGACAGGACTTCATCGCCACCGCCACCGTCTCCGGCACCCGCGATCCCAACTACACCAACCAGACCCATCTCGGAGACTTTACCCTCTTCGATCTCACCTCCCAGCATCTCTTCCGCAGCACCACCCTCCATCTGCAAGAGACCGATCTCCCCTACCTGCACATCGAGCTCTCCGTCTCCCCCGCGCCCGGCACGCGTGACCTCAACCCCACGCCCCAAATGGTTCGAGGCGTCACCGTTCCCCCCAGCCGCGATGCCCAGTCCCTCTACACCACCGCCCTGCAAACCACCCGCCTCGCCCAGCGCGGCCACCAGACCATCGCCGTCTTCTCCCTGCCCGAGCGCATCCCCATCGACCGCATCTCGTTCGATCTTCCCGCCTCCTATAAGGCCAACTTCAGCCGCGACGTCCACATCACCGGCCACCCCGTAGCCAATCTCGCGGCCAACGTCTCCGCCACCAGCGAGACCCTCGCCGGGACCATCTTCCGCGTGCATCTCCAGCAGGTAGGCCGAGATATCCGCCAGCAGCAACTCAGTGTCCCTGCAACTCTAGGCGCCAACATGCAGAGCGCCGCCCTCGTCGAGGTCTCCATCGACAACGGCAACGACGCGCCTCTCCCTCTCACCGCCATTCGCCTGGAAGCCCGCCAGCGCAAACTCTGCTTCGACCCACCCACCACCAGCCCCATCACGCTCTTCTACGGAGATTCCACCCTCTCCGTGCCGAAGTACGACTACGCCCGCCTCTTCTCTCTTTCAGAGAATGCCCATACCGCGCAGCTAGGCCCCGAACAGCTCAACCCCGCCTACAGCGTGCGTCCCGACGACCGCCCCTACACCGAGCGCCACCCGCATCTCCTCTGGATCGCGCTGCTAGGCGTCATCTGCGTCCTGGCCCTCGTAGCCATCCGCTCCTCCAGAAGAGTCATCCACTAGCGCATCGCCAAATTATTTTGAAAAGGGAAATTGCTTTGAAAGGGCGGGGCTTCAGCCCCGCCGTAAGGTGCATTCTCCTGATTTTTTAGAGATGTCTTCGTTCGCCGCAGGCGAACGAAGACATCTCTAAAACCCTTACCGCATCGCGGCATCAACCTCGTTGATCCAGTTCGCAGACTTCAGCAGCTCTCGCGGCTTCGATCCATCCGCCGGTCCCACCAGTCCATCATTGTACATCATGTCGATCAGGTGAGCCGCACGGCCATATCCAATCCGCAGCCGCCGTTGCAGCAGGGAAGTGCTCGCCTTGCCGAACTCGAACACCAGCCGCACCGCATCGTCATACATCGGGTCATCGTTATCGCTGCCCTCGCCGCTGCCTGCGCCGTCCTTCTCACCCTCGTCCTTCGGCCCTTCCAGAAAGCCATGCATATACTCGGCCTCGCCCTGCGCCTTCCAGAACTCTGTCACCGCCGAGATCTCCTTCTCGGTCACAAACGGCGCATGAACACGCTGAACCCTGCTCGTTCCCGGCGGCAGGTAGAGCATGTCGCCGCGGCCCAGCAAACTCTCCGCGCCGTTCGAATCGATGATCGTCCGCGAGTCCACCTTCGTCGCCAGCCGGAAGCTCATACGAGTAGGCACGTTCGCCTTAATCAACCCCGTAATCACGTCCACCGAAGGCCGCTGCGTAGCCAGCACCAGGTGAATCCCCACCGCGCGAGCCATCTGCGCCAGCCGCGTAATTGACTCTTCCACGTTCGCCCGATCCAGCATCATCAGGTCTGCCAGCTCGTCGATGATGATGATGATGTAAGGCAGCGGCTCCTGGTTCACGTCCTCGAACAGATACTCGCTTCCACTGTCGAATAGCTTGTTGAACTGGTCGATGTTCCGCACATGGTTCGCCGCCAGCAGCTTCAGCCGCCGCTCCATCTCCTTCACCGCGTTACGCAGAGCATTCGCCGCCAGCTTCGCCTCAGTAATGATCGGCGTGAACAGATGAGGAATCCCTTCATACATTCCCAGCTCAACCCGCTTCGGGTCCACCAGGATCATCCTCACCTGCTCCGGCGTCGATTTGAACAGCACGCTCATAATCATCGCGTTGATCGCCACCGACTTACCCGAGCCCGTCGAGCCCGCAATCAGCACATGCGGCATACTCGCCAGATCGGCCGTAACAATGCGCCCGTTGATGTCCTTGCCCAGCGCAATCGCCAGCCTGCTCTTCGACTGCGCAAAGCTCTCGCACTCCACCACGTCTCGCAGCCAGATCGTCTCCCGCTCCGAGTTCGGGACCTGAATCCCCACCGTGCTCTTGCCCGGCATCCTCTCAATCAGGATCGACTCTGCCGCCATCGCCAGGCACAGATCGTCCGACAGCCCGGTAATCCGCGCCACCTTCACGCCAGCGTCCGGCTTGAACTCGAACGTCGTCACCACCGGCCCCGGATTGATCTGCGTCACCTGCCCATCGACGCCGAACTCTGCCGACTTCTGCACCAGTATCCGGGCCTCTTCGCGCAACTCATCCTCGCGCACCACCGAGTGTTCTTCGCTGCGATAGAGCAGGGAAGAGGGCGGCAATTTATAACCGCGAATGCTCTTCGGCACAATCGTCACCGGACGAATGTCCGCATCCGCCCGCTTGCCGAACGAGATCGCATCGGCAGCATCCGGCGCAGCCGCCACCGGCTCCTCAACCATCCTCTTCACGGGCCGGATCGGAGCAGGAGCAGGCGGCGGAACATAAGCCTCTTCCTCTTCCGGCAAAGCATCCTCTTCCGCACCAAAGTCGAACGCGTCGTTCGCGAAGTTCGAGTGCTCGAAGTTCGATGGATCGTCCAGCGCCCTCACCGGAGTCGCGGCCTTCGCCAGCGCCTCTGCAAATGGGGCCGCCGCAGCCGCGGCAGTTCCCAGCGCCGTCACCGGCGGAGCGTCCACCAGCGTCCGCGGCATAGTTTGCCACATCGAGGCCGGCGGAGCCTTCTCTTCAACTTCCGCAGCCGGGATCGCCTCAATCTTCTTCTTCCGGCTCAACCATCCAAACAAGCTGCCCAGCAGAGTGGTGTTCTCTTTCTCCGCCTCTCTGGCCGCCGCCCTCTCCGCTATCTCCCGGGCTCGACGGGCCTTCATCTCGGCCCGCTCTCTCTTGCTTCCGTAGTCCTCGTAAGAGTCGTCGTCAAAGTCCTCGCGGGCCGCCCGCCGCTGCATCCACCAGTCCCACAACCGCTGCATGAATCCGAACCGCTCCGTAGTCCACTCGCGGGCCGTGTTGAACGTAAACGTGGTCGCCAGATACAGCGATAGCCCCACCATCAGCGCCAGCACAATCGCAGCGCCCGGAGCGTTCAGGTAATGCACCATGAAGTCCGCCAGCAGCCGCCCCAGCGTCCCTTCCACCGGCAGCGTGTGCCGCCACAGCATATGTCCCGGCAGCATCGCAATCGCCGCAGGCCCGAATGCGACCCATAGCATCAACCCGATCATCTTAGCCAAAGGAGACCCAGCCGGACGCGACCGCATCCAGCACACTCCCAGCCGTCCCACCACCAGCGGCAGAAGGAACGCGGCCACTCCGATCGCTTGCAGCATGGCGTCCGAGAGGTAAGCGCCCACCATCCCCGTCCAGTTGTGTGCAGGCCGTCCCGTCACATACGCGCCCACCGTGTTGAACGAGGGGTCCGAGGGCGTATAGCTTCCAAGCGCCAGCAGCAGCAGCCCTGCGCCTACCAGCACCACCATCCCGATCATCTCGTTCAGGCGGCGATTCCGCGTCGGTGTCGAAACAAGTCGCAAACTTTTCATTGGGGAGCCTTCATGTAGGGGGAACGCACAGCCTCTCTCACTCCGGCGCGCACATCCGCGCACCGGGCAATCTGTACCAAGGCCGTAAACCACCAGAGCATCTCTGATTATCACAAATCGAAAATGGAAAAAGGAGAAAACCCGCGTCCCGGGTACCCGGATGCAAACCTGCGGTCCCATCCCGCATCTATCTCTTCAGTCTCGCCGCTGGGTGCAACAGGCCCGGCGGTCCTTAGAACCGGTTGGCAGGGGAACAGGGTTTTCGCGATTTCTCCTGCTTGCCTCCGGCGCAGGAGAATCGCGCCAGCCGGAGGACCCTGCCCCAACCGCCTCAAGCCTCAGCTCCATGAAGGACTACCATGTCGACAGATACAGGTAAGCAGCACGAAATGCAACGCGCCCTAAATTCACTCATCAGCACTCTGCTCGACAGCCAGAAAGGCTTTGCCGATATCGGAGACCATCTCAAGGACGATACGCTGAAGCGTTATTTCCTCGCTGAATCTCTCAAGCGTGCCAGCTTCCGCGGCGATCTCGAAGAGATTCTCCATCAGGATGGAGTTCACGACATCAAAGAGTCCGGCACGACCGCTGGAACCCTGAATCGAATCTGGGGCGACTTGAAAGCCAAGCTAGGCGGCGGCGACCACACGCTTCTGGAGACGGCCGAGCAAGGCGAGGACGAGGTCAAGAAGGCCTATGCCGACGCTCTCGATCAGAATCTTCCCCTCCCCGTCCGGCAGCTCATCGCCGAACAGCAGGCCCACATCCTCACCGCTCACGACTACGTGAAAAGTCATCGTGACGCACTCGCCGCAAAGTAACAACTTTTTTATCTACGAACAGAAGCAGGCCCGTCATCGAAAAATGACGGGCCTGTTTCCGTCTCCGGATAGAGAACTGCCTTGCCCCATCCCCTCCGCATGATTCAAACTACCAGTAGCGTTCGCGGCAGGCTCAGGCTCTCCGTGCGTCACTCCACTGCGTCCAACAAAGGTCTATGCGGCCCCTCTTTCGTTCCCGAATCCTCCTCACCAGCATCGCCCTCGCGATGCCCATCGCCGCCTTCGCCCAGACCAAAGCGCAGAAGCGCGCCGCGCAGGACTACGACAAGGCCGCTCGTGCCACCGTCCTCCACGAGGCCAACGTCTACGTCGCCGCCGACAACGACTCCCAGAAAATCTCCCTCGTCACCCCCGGCCACGAGGTCGTCGTCATGGAGCGCAGCGGCGCCTGGGTCAAGGTCTTCGCCAACACCGACGTAGCCGACGACGCCAACGAGGACGACCACAACAAGCCCGAGTTCGGCGAAGATGCCAACGTCACCCCCGCCTCCGGCTGGATTCACGACAAAGGCGTCGTAGGCCCCACCACTCCTAACGGCGACGCCATCCTCTACGGCACCGCCGCCAATCTAGAAGCCGAGGCCGCCGAGCCTCACGCGCCCAAGGGAGCCGCCGCCTCCGCGCATCTCCTCTACCGCCGCGTCTACGAGTACTACCCCGACTCCCCCCTCGCTGCCGAGTCCGCCTTCCGCGCCGCCGACATCCGCTGGCAGCTCGACCGCCGCGACATCAGCACCCTCCCCAGCGCCAAGGAGCAGGACGCCTTCCTCCGCCCGCAGCTCTACGAGGGCGAGCTCAAGCGCGTCATCAAGCTCTTCCCCGGCACCCCCTACGCCGCCCTCGCGGCCTACGATCTCCTCGACAACAGGCTCTGCGGAGACTGGCAGGGCCTTCCCAAATGCCCCGAGTTGGAGACCGCCCTCTACCAGAAGTACGCCCAGCAGTTCCCAGACAGCCCCAAAGCCGCCGAGGCCCTCTACAACGCTACCTACCGCCAGGGAGTCGTCGTCACCATGTACCTCGTGCAGGAGGATCGCAAACGAGCCGACGCTGCCGTCGAGCGAACCAAGGCCCTCGCCCAGCAGATGAAGCAGCTCTATCCCAAATCCGACTACGCCGCCCGCGCCTCCAGCATCGCCTTCCGCGTCTCCCAGGGCATCGCCATCTACGGAACCGACCGAGATTAATGAAGCCTGAGGAAGCCCGATTCAGGTTGGATTAACCCCACCCACACCCAGCCCGTTTAGGATGAAATCATGTCGATCCTCAAGGTAATTCTCCTTGCCGTCGTGCAGGGACTCGCCGAGCTCCTGCCCGTCTCCAGCTCCGCACACGTCGTCGTAGCCGGCAAGCTCATGCATCTCAACATGTCCTCCCCCGAGATGACGCTCCTCCTCGTCATGCTCCACACCGGCACCATGTTCGCCGTCATCGTCTACTTCTGGAAGCAGTGGAAGCGCACCTACTTCTCCAGCGCCGACGCCTTCAAGCGCTTCGCCATCCGCGTCATCTGGGCCACGCTCCTCACCGGCATCATCGGCCTCGCCATCAAGAAGCTCGTCGAAAAGATCATGTTCCAGGGAGCATCCAAGGCCGAGATCGAGCTCCTCTTCGACCGCCTCGACCTCATCGCCCCCGCGCTCCTGGCCGCCGGAATCGTCATCCTCATCGCCGGACTCACCGAAAAGAGCCGCATGGCCGCCCAGAAGAACGTCTACGGCGACAGCGTAACCATGCGTCAGGCCGGTTGGATCGGAGCCATCCAGGGCATCTGCCTGCCCTTCCGCGGCTTCTCCCGCTCCGGAGCCACCATCTCCACCGGCATGTTGGCCGGAGCCTCCAAGGAACGTGCCGAGCGTTTCAGCTTCGCCCTCGCCGTCATCCTGACCCCCGCCGTAGTAGGCCGCGAAGCCCTGCGCCTCATCAAGGCCTCTCACGAAGCCACCGGAGCCCCCATCGACCTTCACGCCAGCGTAGTCACCAGCCTCCTGGGCGCAGTCTTCGCCTTCTTGGCCGGACTAATCGCCCTCCGCTGGCTAAGCAGTTGGCTCGAACAAGGCCGCTGGTACCTCTTCGGAATCTACTGCATAGTCGCTTCCATTGCCGTCTTCGCTCTCTACCACGCAGGCTACTAGAGCCTTTTCCGCTTTGAAGAGACGCAACTTCTGCCGCGCCGCAACACCAGAAACAAGAGGGTTTTCGAGTCCGCCGAAAACCCTCTTGTTTCTGGTGTTTGGGATTAGCGCAGGGCTTTAGCCCTGCGAAAAAAGGGCACTTTACAAGGGGCTTCAGCCCCGGGCTTTTCTCCCAGCTCGCAAGCCGCCTAAGCCTTCCCCGCCGCGATCTCCCCCTCCAACTGCTCCCGCAGCGCAGGCTCCAGATTCCCCCCACTCAATACCACCGCCACCTTCTTCACCTTAGGCAGTTCATCGGCATGGAACAAAGCCGCCGCCAGAGTAACCGCCCCGCTGGGCTCCGGAACCAGCGAAGTCGCGCCCAACATCACCTTCATCGCCGCCAGAATCTCATCCTCCCGAACCGTCACAATCCCATCCACAAACCGCAGCACATGCTCAAAGTTCAGCACGCCCATGCTCTGTGTCCGCAGCCCATCCCCAATCGTCCGAGTCGTCTTCTCCGCTGGCCATTCAACCAGCGTCTTCGAATAAAAACTTTCCTTGGCATCCGCCGCCAGTTCCGGCTCCGCCCCCCAAACCTTCACGTCCGCATCGGCAAGCCCCGCCGCAGCCGCCAACTTCACCGCCGTGGCAATCCCGCTCAACAGCCCGCCTCCGCTCACTGGAGAGATCACCAGCCCCACATCCGGCAACTGCTCCACAATCTCCAACCCGCACGTACCCTGCCCGGCAATAATCTGCGGCGCGTCATACGGCGGAATCATCGTATACCCACGCTCCGCCACCAGCTCCTCCGCCTTCAGCCTCCTGTCGGAAGACGCCGGTCCCACCTCCACAATCTCCGCCCCCAGGGCCCGCGTAGCGGCCTTCTTCACCTCAGGAGCGTTATTCGGCATCACGATCACCGCCTTAGCCCCCAGCGCCCGTGCCGCATACGCCACACCCTGAGCATGGTTGCCGCTGGAGTAAGTAATCACCCCGCGCCCCAGCTCCTCCGGAGACAACTGCGCCACCAGGTTGTAAGCCCCGCGCAGCTTGAAGCTCTTGATCGGCTGCTCGCTCTCCGCCTTGATATAAAGCTCGAACGCCGGTTCCGGCACTCCGGCGATCTTCAACCGTTCCGGCTCCACGCGATACAGCGGCGTCCTCACCGCAACCCCGCCAATCCGCTTCTGCGCGGCCTTCACATCCTCCAACGTCACAAACTCGCTCATCGAAATCCGTATCCTCTCAAATCCATTCCAGCAGGTCGTTAGAACACCCGTCCCAGTCCAATAAACCACTTCCGGTGCCCACTGTCTCCAATGCTGCCTCCGCCATAGATCGCTCCAAACAGCGTCTTAGCCACAAACCCGCCCGAGACATCGTTCGGCAGCGTAGGCGTCCCCGAAGCTCCGCCCCACACGTTCCCGATCTCATAAAATATCGTCGCATACACCGCGCCGCCGACCACCGGATTCAGCCGCGTCAGTCGATACAGCACTCCCGGCTGAAACAGAAAATAATCCGTTCCCAGCAGCTCGTTGCGGTCATACGCGCTCAACCTCAGCGGCCCGCCCAGGCTCAGCCCGGCCAGCCCCAGGTTCGTCGCGCCAAAGCTCGTGCCTCCGCTCGCCGTGCCAAACACAATGCTCTTCTCGCTGATCTGGAAGAAGTGCGCCGTATAAGTATTCATCTGCGAAAACCCGCCGCTCTGGTTCGGCCTCTGCGTGTAGTAGCTATACTGCGACTGCACAATCGAGCCCCGCGTCGGCACCATCACATCGTCCTGCCCCAGGTATTGCAGCTTCACCGAGCTCACCCACGGCCTCAGCCCGAACTCCTGCGCCACCGGCGTCCCCACCGTCCTCTGCTCGCCGAACCACTGGTAGTCCTCTCCAATCCGCAGCTCCGTCCTCGGGTTGATCTGATACCCAAGGTCGGCCCCAAATCCGTTCTTGTACTGCGTAAACTCTTCCAGTTGTTGCCCATCGCTGAAGTACGGAACGTCCGTATGCGCATAGTAAGCGCGCGCCGCAACAAAGAACGGCTCGTCCGGCCTCAGCGGTTTATAGAGTTCGCCATTCGCCCCCGCAACTTCGCCTATATACCCCTCGGCTCGCAGCTCCGAGCCCGGCCCCACCAGTCCCAGAAATGTGGCTCGCGCCCCCAGCCCAAGCTGGATATTGTTCGAGTCGTTCGAAGAGAGCGTCGCTCCCACATTCAGAAACGGCGGCGCATACTTCTTCGCTCTCGGACGAATCAGCAGCCCCGTCTTGTCGTCCTGATCCACCAGGTTGTAGCTGATGCTCGAATACGTCCCGATCCCCTCCAGCTTCGTGATCGAGTCGTCGATCTTCTGCGCGTCAATCGGCTTGCCGATGTATCTCGAAAACTCCCGCGTGACCTCTTCCTTCTCTCCGCCCTGCGCGCCATACACATCCAGAAACTGCGGCACCGGCACCGTAGTCCGCTTCTTCGCGTTCCGGGCCTTCACATACTCCCGCCAATCCGCATCGTTCAGCGCATACTTCTCCAGTGCCGCCGCGTTCTGCTCGGCCACGGCAACTCCCTTGGGAATAATCTGCCTGCTCTTTTCAAAGTCGCTGGCTGTAAATCCGCTCACATCGGCCTTCAGCAGAACGCTGGCCTTCTTCATGCTCTCCGCTTCGTTCGCCTGGACCACGATCCCCAGGTTTCTCCCCACCACCCCACCCAGCGAGTTCAAACTCTTCGGGTCGAACGGCCCCGTATCCAGATACACCGCAATAATCACCTGCGCGCCCATCTTCTGCGCCACATCCACCGGCAGGTTGTCCACCGCCCCGCCGTCGGAGAAGAAGTGTCCCGCATGTTCCACCGGAGCGAACACCCCCGGAATCGACATCGTGGCCCGCATCGCCTGCGCCAGCGATCCGTCGTGGAACACATACGCCTCACCCGTCGTCATGTCCGTAGCCACGCACCGGAACGGAATCGGCAGATCGTCAAAGTTCTTCACGTCGTAGTACGCCAGCGCCTTCCGGTCCAGCAGCATCCCCACGGCGGAACCCGAGTTCAGCCCATCCGGCAAACTCACCCCATGCTTCAGCCCCAGCTCAATCCTGTTCGGATACGCCAGCTTGTCTTCCTTGCGCCGGAAGTTCAGCGCGTCATAAGGAACAACGCCGCTCAACACGTTCGACCAGTGAATCTCATTCACAAACGTCTCGATCTCGTCTGGGCTCTGTCCCGAGGCATACAGTCCTCCCACCAGCCCGCCCATGCTCGTCCCGGCCACATAGTCCACCGGAATATGGTGCTCTTCCATCCACTCGATCACGCCGATATGCGCAAATCCCAGCGCGCCGCCGCCCTCCAGCACCAGCCCGATTTTGGGCCGGGCCGCCTTTGTCCCGGCCTGCTGCGCTCCAGCCCCAAACCCTATCGTCTCCGCGGCTACAGCGGCAATCAGCACAACACGGCGGCAAAAAATCGTACTCAACATGGGAGCTCACCTTCCCCAGCGGGAAATTACCTGAAGATTCCGGCGTCTTCCCCGTAACTACCCGGAAAAGCCGGAGATCAAGGTCGATCTTACCCCGTGCCCGCCCTCGTTCCGCTGTCTTTTCCGCCCGCAAGAACCAATGGCAACAATGCCCCCGGGAACCCCTCGCAGCATCTTTCATTTGGCGTTCATCCCCCTCGGCCATACTCGTCCCGCATAGCGCGGGGCACACCTTCCCCCGTTTCCCGCGTCCTATAGAAGGCTTCGCAGGGCAACGCAGGGCCGAAAGGATGAACTACCCAGATGACTCCTCAGGAACAGGAAATGATCGCCGACCTCATCGACCGCGTGCAGAAGACGCAGCTCGACGAGAAAGATCCCGAAGCCGAGCAGATGCTCCAGCAGGGCTTCGCCCGCACCCCCAATGCGCTCTACATCCTCGCCCAGACCGTCCTCGTGCAGCAGTACGCCCTGGCGCAGGCCCAGTCGCAATTAGCGCAAGCCCAGTCGCAATTGGAGCAGGCCAACTCCCAAATTGAACAACTTCAGCAGCACCCCGAGCCCAAACACTCCACCAGCTTCCTGGGCAGCCTTCTAGGCCGCACGCACGACCAGCAACAGAGCGTCCCGCCCCCTCCCCCGCCGCAAAGCTACGCGCCCCCTCAGCCGCCGCCCTACACCCCTGTCCCCGCGCCCGGCTACGGATACGCACCCGCTCCCGGCGGCGTCTACTACGACGCCCCACCCCCGCCCCGCCCCGGCGGAGGCTTCCTTCAGAACGCCATGCAGACCGCAGCCGGTGTAGCCGCCGGGACCCTCGCCGTCCAGGGCATCGAATCCCTCATGCACGGCTTCGGCCACGCCGCCGGTTACGGCAACTCCCCCGGCTTCGGAGGCTTTGGCGCAGGAGCAGGATTTGGAAATGACCGCCCCACAGAGAACATCACCAACAACTACTACAACGATGACGATCGCGGAAGCCGCGAAGACCGCGAGGAACACGGCTCGCACCAGGTCTCTTCCGCCGAGCGGGAGTTAGGCAACCAAGAAAACTACACCGGCAAAGACGACTCCAGCGACCGCAGCCAGTTCGCCGACATCGCCGATGACGACTCCAGCCTCGATGACACAACCTCCGACGACACCAGCGACGTATTCGACAACAGCGGAAGCGACTTCGACGATAGCGGCAGTGGCCTCGACGACAACTTCAATGGAGACGACGACACTAACTTCTCCTAAACAGAGAAGCGCCCCGCAAGGGGCGCTTCTCTCACACCAGAAAGCCAAAAAATCAGATCTCCAGAATCACCGGCATAATCAAAGGTCTCCGGCTGGTGCTCTTCTGGATATACCGTTTCAGATCATTCCGGATCTTCTCCTTGATTACGCCATAGTCCGCCTTCTCCTCGGAAGACGAGGCCTCCAGCGTCCGCTGCACCACCTGCCGCGCCTCGGCAAACATCTCACTCTCGGCAACCGCCATCCCGCGCATTACAATCTCCGGCAGACTCTCTACCAGCCCGGTCCGCTTGTTGATCGCAATAATCGGCAGCACGATTCCATCCTCGCTCAGGTGTTTGCGGTCGCGGATAACGACATCCTCAACTACGTCCGTAGAGGTCCCGCCCGAATCAATGCAGACCCGTCCCACCGTTACCTTGCCGCTCTTCGTGGCCGATCCCTTATCCAGCTCCAGAACGTCTCCGTCCTCCAGCAGAATCACCTTCTCCACCACGCCCAGCGAGCCCGCAAGCTCAGCATGGCGCTTCAGGTGCCGATAGTCCCCATGCACCGGAATAAAGAACTTCGGCCGGATCAGGTTCAGCATCAGCCGCAGCTCTTCCTGGCTTCCGTGGCCGCTCACATGGATCAGCCCCGACTGCCCGTCGTCATGGATCACCTGGGCATCACGCCGCTCCAGGTGGTCGATCATCCGGTAAATCCCCTTCTCGTTCCCCGGAATTACCCGCGAGCTCAACAGCACCGTATCTCCCGCGTCAATGCGGGCAAACTTGTGGTTGTTCACCGCCGCCCGGCTCAACGCGCTCATCGGCTCGCCCTGCGTCCCGCTAATCATGATCACCAGCTTGTTCGCCGGCGTGTCCTTGATCTGTCCCGGGCTAATCATCAGTCCCTGCGGCACATCCAGATACCCCAGGTCCTGCGCGATCTCGGTCGAGTTATCCAGCGACCGACCGATCACCGCAACCTTGCGCCCATGCTCGTAAGCCAGCTCCATCGCCAGACGAATCCGGTGAATCGACGAGGAGAAGCAGCTAAAGAACAGCTTCTTCTTCGTCTGCGCGAAGATCTCATCCAGCCGCGGTCTTACTGCCTTCTCGCTGGGCGTATACCCGCGACGGTCCACGTTGGTAGAGTCCTGCAGCAGCGCCAGAACGCCCTGCTTGCCCAGCTCCGCAAACGCGTGCAAGTCAAACGGACGGTTGTCCGGTGGCGAAAGATCGACCTTGAAGTCGCCCGTATGCAGCACCACGCCCACCGGAGTATGGATCGCAAGTGCCACGCAGTCCACCAGCGAGTGCGTCACTCGGATCGGCATCACCGAGAACGGCCCCAGCGTAAAACGCTTACCCGGAATCATCTCCACCAGGTCGGCGTCGTCCAGCAACTGGTGTTCTTCCAGCTTGCCTTCCACATACGCCAACGTGAACTCCGTGCCATACACCGGAACATTCAGCTCCGAAAGTATCCACGGAAGCCCGCCAATATGGTCTTCATGTCCATGCGTCAGCAGAATTGCTCGAACCTTGTCGCGGTTCTCCGTCAGGTAGCTGATATCCGGAACAACAATATCGACACCAAGCAGCTCTTCTTCAGGGAACATCAGACCGGCATCGATGACAATAATGTCATCCTGCCAACGGAGGACCATGCAGTTCATTCCGAACTCGCCCAGCCCTCCCAGCGGAATCATCTTCAATTTATCTTGTGCCATCAGTGCCTTAAGCTTACCACCCGCGTCGGGGTCTCTCTTTTGGCGTCAATACGGATCACCCATTGGATGATCCGCAGTCTCCGGACGAACCATCAGCGCAGCAGATCTTCCAGCGCCAGCGAAAGCTCCGTCTTCTCGTCCCGATACTTCACAATCACGGGAGCAGCTACACTTAGCCCCCATTCCGCCCCTTTGCCCTTCGTTACCGCCCGCGAGCCCGGCACCACCACCGCGCCCTCCGGAATCACCAGCGGCATCTCCGCCGTGGCCTTGTAAATCTCGCCTTTTACGAGGTCGAACACCGGAGTTCCTCGCGTCAGCACCGTTCCCGCCGCCAGCACCGCTCGGCTCCGCACCACCGTGCCTTCGTACACGCCCGTATTGCCGCCGATCAGGCAGTCGTCCTCAATAATCACCGGCGAAGCGTTCACCGGCTCCAGCACGCCACCCACCTGCGCCGCCGCGCTCAGGTGTACCCGCTTGCCAATCTGCGCACAGCTTCCCACCAGCGCATGAGAGTCCACCATCGTCCCCTCATCCACATACGCACCCACGTTCACATAAGCCGGAGGCATCACCACCACGCCCTGCGAAACATACGCTCCCGACCGCACACTCGACCCACCCGGAACCACGCGCACACCATCCGAAACCGCGAACCGACGAGCCGGATACGTAGCTTTATCCACGAATCCAAGCCCGTTTTCGCTGCCCATCTCCACCATCGCACCCAGCCGAAAGCCCAGCAGAATCCCGCGTTTCACCCACGCATTCACGCGCCATCCCAACGGCAGGGAAGCGTCCGGTTCCGCCGACCGCAGCTCTCCCCTCTCCAAAGCCCCACGCAGTTCCAGAAAAGCCGCCACCGCCTCACCATTCCCCACCGCCTCTGCACCCAGCGCAAACCAATGCTCAATCCGCTCTTCCAACGTACCTATCGCCACAAATCCTCTTTCAAAAAGAAATAATTCTCAAAATCCAAGCCAGCGAAAGTCCCGCTGGCAAAACTAAAACATGCGGAGATCCTCACCCGTAGGCGGCAACTCCACCAGCAAACCAAGCTCTCCCACCATCCGCTCCAGCTTGCGCCGAGTAACCTCCGACACCGGAACCATAGGCAGCCGCAGCACGTCCTCGCCCTTGCCCAGTATCGCCAGCACCGCCTTCACCGGGGCCGGACTCGGCTCCCAGAAATGCGCCTGCATCAGCCGGAAGAACTGCCGGTTGATCCGCCGCGCCTCGATCCAGTCGTTCTCCAGCGCTGACCGCACCATCCGCGACATCTGCGCCGGAATCGCATTCGAAGCCACCGAGATCAACCCCGCCCCGCCCAGCGCCAGTATCGGCAGCGCCAGTCCATCGTCGCCCGCAAATACCTTGAAGCTCCGCGGAGCCGTAGTCAGCAACTCCGTAATCTGGGCAATATTCCCGCTCGATTCCTTAATCCCGATCACATTCTTCAACTCGGCCAGCCGCAACGCCGTAGCCGGTTCCAGGTTCGCTCCCGTCCGCGAAGGAATGTTATAAAGCAGCACCGGCAAGTCGGTCGCCTCCGCAATCGCGCGGAAGTGCTGATACTGTCCCTCCTGCCCGGGCCGGTTGTAGTACGGGTTCGCTGTCAGAACGCCCGTCAGTCCTGCCACCTGCGACAGCTTCTTCACCCGCTCCACGGCCTCGTGCGTCGCATTGTGCGTGCATCCAGCAAACACCGGCACTCGTCCGGCCGCCGCGCCCACCGTTACTTCCACCACGCGCAGCCACTCCGCTTCGGTCAGCGTCGAGGCCTCGCCCGTCGTGCCGCAAGGAATCAGAAAGCCGATTCCGTTCTCAATCTGCCAATTTACCAGCGAATGCAGCGCTGCCTCATCCACCTCGCCGCTCCGGCGAAACGGAGTGACCAGAGCCGTTCCACAACCCGTCAGTTCCATATAAAAAAGTTTACAGCCTAACCCGCATGTTGATCTTCCCATCTCCCGGCAATCTGCCTCCACAACAGTCGCCGATCCAACAGCTTATCTTCCCGTCAAAACGTCTTCTCGCCGTCTCGTCCCCGGCCGGGCAACGGGAAAACTCGCTCCACGCAACCTATGGGATGTAACGCCACGGCCTGTAAGCGCTCATAGGCCGCGAATTCGAAACGCAGTCTCTAACTCCCCTCAGGAGACAAGCCATGAAGAATCAGACATATCTTTCCCCCATAAAAAACGTCCTCATACCTCTAGCCTGTGCGGCCTGTCTCTCTATTCCCGCAACAGCGCAGATGAACGGAGGCGGAATGCAGCAAACCCCTCCCGTCGGACAGCAGCAGCAACAACCGGGAATGGTTCCCGGCGGCATTCCCGGCAATACCGACGACAGCCCCGGACAGATCATGGATAAAGCCTTCGTCCGCAAGGCCCTCGAAGGCGGCATGGTCGAGGTGCAACTCGGCCAGTTGGCTCTCCAGAAGAGCAACAACGCCGACGTCAAACAGTTCGCCCAGCAAATGATCGACGATCACACCAAACTCGGCGACGCCATGAAGCAGGTAGCCCAGCAGATGTCCGTTCCGGCTCCCGCCTCTCCCTCCAAAAAGGACAAGGCGACCATAGCGAAGCTACAGGCTCTGAACGGGGACGACTTCGACAAGGCCTACATCAAGGACATGGTGCAGGACCATCAGCAGGACGCCAAAGAGTTCAAGTCCGAAGCACAAAACACAGCCAATCCCGGCCTGAAACAGCTAACCACCCAAGGCGCGCAGATGATCGACGACCATCTGCAAATGATCGAGCAGATCGCCCAGAAGAACAATATCGTAGCCATGAGGTGAGGTCGCTGGTTTAGGCAGTATCGACCATTGCAGGCTTTCGTATTGAGGCAAGCAAGCCAATGCTGCTGTTTTGAAAGGGCACGGCTTTAGCCGTGTCGCAACGGCTCATTTCTTTCGATTGTTTCTCCGTTCGCCTGCGACGAAAGGAGAAACAAATAAGGCAGGGGCTTCAGTGCCATCGTTGGCGGCACTGAAGCCCTGCCTCCATCCTCAGCGGATGGTCTGGGGCGAAAGCCCCATCGACCATCCCTGCGTCGCCTTGATCCGTGCCTTCTGGGTGAAGTGCTTGCCCGCCACATCCAGCGTGATGCTATATTCCCCGAGCGGTGCGAGCAGATCGACCACCGGCGCAGGCCCCGGCCCCGGGCCATTGGCGGTGCATCCGCCACCACGGCGACGGCCATTGCCAGTGACCGGCTTGTTCATGTCCCAGGCGACCGTGTTGATGCCGGGCTGGCCCTTGCTCTCCAGACGAGCCATCTGCTTGCCGTCCGCATCCGCAATCGTCACCACCGCATCGGCGGGCGTGTCCCGCAGGTAATAGTGGATCTCCATCGCCGAAGGTTTGTTGGGAGTGGTCGCCGTGCGCTGGCCGAAGAAGTAATCGTTGGCCCCGAAGCACCACGTGACGCGCTGAACGGCGGGATCAGTATCGAACAAGTGGACATCCTCGCCCAGCACCGTGGGCGAAAGCTGCTCCAGCGCCGAAATGTTCGTGATCCAGAAATCACGCCCATACGAGCCGAGGATCAGGTCGCGGTCCCGCGGCTGCACCTGGATGTCGAACACCGGAATGTTCGGCATATTGTTGTTCATCTTCACCCAGTGATCGCCTCGATCCAGCGTGACGAACACGCCGGTATCGTCGCCGACGAACAGCAGGTCAGGATTCTTCTGGTCCTCGAAGATAACGTTGATCGGCTTCTCAGGAAGGCCAGCCGAAATGGACTTCCACGTCGCACCATAATCGTCCGTGCGATAGAGATAGGCCTTGAAGTCGTCAAATTTATAGCCGCTCTTCGACACATAGGCGCGGCCAGCAACATGCGCCGAGGCCTGAACGCGAGTGACGTAGCCATCCACGCGTGCGCCGAGCTTCGTCAGCTTGTCGGTGAAATCGTTCCAGTTCGTACCGCCGTCGCGGGTCATATGCACCTTGCCGTCGGATGTCCCCGCCCAGATCAGGCCGGGCGTCAGCGGCGACTCCGAAATGGTGGAGATCGAGAACCACGGAATGCCGCCGGGCAGGCCCGTCTCCGATTCCCGCATGATCTTGTCCGCAGGATTCGTGCTCAGGTCTGGGCTGATCGGCGTCCAGTGATCTCCCCTGTCGGTCGACTTCAGCAGACGCTGCGCGCCCGCATAAATCGTCTTCGAATCGTTCGGAGAAATGACGATCGGCGGAGTCCACAGCCAGCGATACTCCGGATCACCCGCAGGCGGCTGCGGGATGATGTTGATCTCATAGCCCGACTTCATATCGACGCGGGTATGCCCGCCGTACTCGCGAGTGCTGTAGACCCAGCGCGTGTCCTTGGTATCGGCCTGGGTATATTCGCCGTCGCCGTCGCCCAGCGCCACCCAGTCATAGGGAGTGGTGCCGAAGCGCATCGGCCCGGTCGAGGGCCCCTTCCACTGCTCATGGTCCTGCAAGCCCGCATAGATGTTGTACGGCTCCTCCATGTCGTAACTGATGTTGTAGATCTCGCCCACCGGGATGTGGTTGAAGCTGTCGCTGGTCTTGCCGCTGTCATACGAGACCGCGAGGCCGCCGTCGCTGCCGATCATGATCCGCTTGGAGTCCTCCGGATCGATCCAGATCGTGCGGAAGTCGCCGAACATGCCCTTGAAGATGTCGCTCGGCCAGGTCTTTCCGCCATCATGAGACATCCGGAAGGGCTCGCCGGTGACGATAATCTGCTGGTCGTTGTTAGGATCGACCCGGATCTGCGTGAAGTAATACGGCCCCTTCGGCATCGCGTTGTAATTGTCCGGGTTCATCTTCACCCAGTGCTCGCCGCCGTCCGCCGTGCGATAGATCTCGCCCATCGTGGAGACCTTGTCCTTCGGCCCAAGCGGCTTGGTCGCGGTATTGGCATTCTCGACGATCGCGTAGACGATCTCGGGATTCTTCATGTAAATATCGAGGCCGATCCGCCCGATCTTCCCGCCCGGCAGTCCGCCGCCCAGCCGCTTCCAGGTCTTGCCGCCGTCAGCCGTCTTGTAGATTCCCGAACCCGTGCCGCCATTGACCATCTGCCACGGTAGCCGCTTCTTGTCGTATGCGGCGGCGTAGAGGACCTTCGGGTTCTTCGGGTTCATCACCATGTCGATGATGCCGACTTTGTCGTCGATATACAGAGACTTCGTCCACGTCTTGCCGCCGTCGGTGCTGTGGAACACGCCGCGTTCGCTGTTCTCCGAATAGAGATGCCCCATGGCCGCGACATATATATTGTCGGGATTCGTGGGGTCGATCTGGATGCGCGAGATGTGGTGGGTGTCGCGCAGGCCCATGTTCGTCCAGCTCTTGCCCGCGTCCGTCGATTTGTAAACGCCATCCCCGGCAAAGGAGCTGCGCGAGGTAAAGGCGTCCCCCGTCCCCACCCACACGATATTCGGGTTCGAGTGGGAGATGGTGACGTCGCCGATCGCAAGATTGTCCTGCTTGTCGAAGATCGGCTCAAACGTCGTGCCGTTGTTGGTCGTCTTCCATAGACCGCCGGTCCAGAAAGCGACATACCAGGTGTAAAGATGGTCAGGCCCATCGGGCACGGCAATGTCCGAGGTGCGGGCGCTCATGCGGAACGGCCCTGTATTGCGGTAGTTGAACGTGGACACCAGCTTTTCGTTGAACTGCTGGGCAGAAGAATAGGCCGCCTGGCCAAAGATCGCCGCCCCGAGGAGCAAGGCCATTTTTATGTTCCTGTACATCGTCCACTCTCCCACTGAAAAATCGGAATGTTACAAGTTTTATAGAAAATTACATTAAGTTACGCTTAAGACGCCCAAAAATTATCGGCCTTGGCCGCGCCCTCGACATGGAGGACGCAGCCAAGGCCGTTATGGGCTCTGCAACAGGCAAGTTACGCCAGCACGCCGCGGTAAAGCTCCGAAGGCACATGGAACTCCGGCAGATGCAGCCCTGCTGCTCCATTCATCGTCCCCGGAGCCTTGTCCATGCACTTCACAAACGCCGTCTGGAACTTCGCCATCTCCGCCCGCGTTCCCACCGTCACCCGGACAAAGTTCGGCATCGCTGGCCACGTGCGCCCAATCGCGATATTCTCCTTCAGCATCGCCGCCTGAAAATCCTTGCCCGGACGGTTCACATCCACCATGAACATGTTCGCCTGCGACCCCGGAACGAACTTGTATCCCTTCTTCGCCAGAAACTCCAGCGTCTCCGCCCGCACGTCCGAGTTGATCTTCTTCCGCAGCGGAACCAGATTCTTATCCAGCAGGCTCGCCCGAGCCGCCGCCGCACTCGTAATCGAGATACTCCCCACGCTCCGCGCCGGAGCAGCCACTGTAGCGAATTTCGCTAGCAGGTCCGGCCTCGCCACCGCAAATCCCGCCCGCAGCCCAGCCATCCCGTAGATCTTCGAGAACGTCCGCAGCACAATAATGTCCTTGTCCTGCGCCACCAGATCAATCACCGACTCATCGTTCGAGAAGTGGTGATAAGCCTCGTCCACAATCACCACCGAGCCCTTCGGCTTGTTATTCACCAGCCAGACGATGTCTTCTTTAGGCGTCAGCGTCCCCGTAGGATTGTTCGGATTCACGATGTAATACGCACCCGGCGCGGCATGGGCCTTCACCATCGCCCGCACGTCGTGCGCGTAGTTCGCCGTCAGCGGCACCGGCACCTTCGGGGCCTTCATCGTATCCGCCGCGCGATACCCCTGCTCATAGCTCGGGTCGCCATACACCAGCGCCTTGTCCGGCCCGATGTTCGACATCAACGCCAGATCCAGCGGCCCGCCCGACCCCGGAAACAGAGCCGAATATCCCTTCTTCAGCCCGAAGATATCGTTGAACGCCGCAATCGTCTGCGCGCTCTCCTCGTAGTGATACCGCCCGCCCAGCGCCGCCGCCGTTCCAATCGCAGACAGTGCCGACTGCGCCGGTCCCAGCGGATTCTCGTTCGCGCTGATCACCACCGTGTCCGCAGAGAACTCTGCCTTCTCCGAGTTGGGATGCCGCTCCTGCTGCCCCGCCGCGGCTGGCAACTGCATCGCCGCATACGCGGGAAATCCGCCAGCCGCAGCCGAAGCCGCGCCAACAATGCGTAAAAACGATCTGCGAGAGACGCCGGAAGCCGGATCGAAGGTCATAAGAGTTCTCCTGGAAAGCCTGATTGAAAATGCAGAAACGACAACGCCGCAACAGAAGGGAATCGCCAACTGAGGACTGAAAGGACTGAAAACAAATCCGCAAAGCCACAGGCCTCGCAGAAAAGATTTTTATGAGCGTGAAGATGAAGACAGGCCAAGGCCCGATTGAAACTCAATTTATCGCGGATTCACCATAAATACAAAGGAAATTCTTCATCGCCGGAGGATGAATTCCGCTTAAAGCAAAATCGTCGCAGAGTAATCTCCTCTGCGACGACCGCAAAACAACCCAGCAAAAACCTCCGGCTAAACCCACTCGCCTTTACGCATCAAAGGCTCCGCCGAACCATCCGTCGAGATTCCATCCACATCCATCTCGCCCGACCCGATCATCCAGTCCACATGGATCAGGCTCGAATTAGCTCCCAGCTTCGCCAGTGCCGCATCGTCCATCTTCTCCCCGCCGATCAGGCACGTAGAGTAAGCCTGTCCCAGAGCGATATGGCTCGCCGCGTTTTCATCGAACAGCGTATTCCAGAACAGCACGCCGCTCTGCGCAATCGGCGAAGAGTGCGGCACCAGCGCCACCTCGCCCAACCGCCGCGCACCCTCGTCGGTCGAGATCAGCCGGTTCAAAACATCCTCGCCCGCCGTAGCCGTAGCCTCCACAATCTTCCCGCCCTCAAACCGCACCGCGATATTTTCAATCAGCGTTCCCTGATGCGAGAGCGGCTTCGTAGCCTTCACCGTTCCATCCACGCGATCTTTATGCGGAGTCGTAAAGCACTCCTCCGTGGGAATATTCGGCTGGCAATAAATCCCATTTCCCGCCGTAGTCCCGCCCCCGGCCCAGAGATGATCGTCCGCCAACCCCACCGTCAAATCCGTAATCGGAGACTTGAAGTGCAGCGAGTGGAACCGCTTCGCATTCAGCATGTCCACGCGCTTCTTCAGCCGCGAGCCATGCTCCTGCCACTCCTTCACCGGGTCGTCCACCGCAATCCGCGAAGCCACAAAGATCGCGTCCCACAGCTTCGCCACTGCAATCGCCTCCGGCTCGCCCGGAAACACCAGCTTCGCCCACTCCGGCGTCGCATACGCCACAATCGTCCAGTTGATCTCGTGCCGTGTAATCAGCTCCATCGCAGGCTTCGCCGCCTTCGAGGCAGCCACATTCGCCCGCGAGACCTTAGCCGGGTCCTGCTTCGCCAGCAGAGCCGGATTCGCACCCGCAATAGCCAGCCGCGCCGCGCCGCCACGGAACCCCGCCGCAACCCCATCCTGCAACCACACCGGCGCATAGTCGAAGCTCGCATCCGGAGCGTTCTCAAACCGCGCCAGAACACTGGGATCGTCCGCATAGAACGTAGTCACCAGCAGCGCGCCCGCCTTATAAGCATGTTCGGTAATCTTCCGAGCCAGCGGCAAAGCCTCCATCGGAGCCGTCATAATCAGCTCCTGCCCCTCGCGCAGCCCCAGCCCCACCTTCACCGCTACCTCGGCCAGCCGGTCCAGTTTCTCCTCGAAGCTCAACTCCGCAAACGTCTTTACCGCAGTCTCCGCCACGCTCATAAGAACTCCTTATCGCCCCAATTACATTTCGGAATAGATGTCCCGGAAGTCATAGCATCCGGTCCGCGTCGCCAGCCACTCCGCCGCCTTCACCGCGCCCTCGGCAAACCCCTGCCGCGAGTGCGACTCATGCGTCAGCACCAGCCTGTCGCCCGCACCCTTGGCCTCCAGCACATGCAGCCCAGCCGCATCGCCAACGCGGTGCGCCGTAATCGCAATCTCGCTCAACCCGGTAGCTTTCTTAACTACCTCCGCAAGACTAAGAGCCGTCCCCGAAGGCGCATCCAGCTTGCCCGTATGGTGCGTCTCTTCAATCGTGAACGTGTACCCAGCATTCTTCAGCAGCTCGCCCATCCGGGCCGCCGTCTGCATCATCACCTGCACGCCGATTGAAAAATTCGTCCCATACAACAGCCCAGCCTGCTTGCGCTCCGCCAGCCCTCGCATGTCCGCCAGCTTGTCGTACCAGCCCGTCGTGCCGATCACCATCTTCGCCCCCGTAGCCAGGCAAGCGCGCATATTCTGCACCGCCGCCTCCGGAGTCGTAAAGTCGATCACCACGTCGAATCCCGCGACAAACGGAGGCGTCAGCGCCGAAGCGTCCGCATTCTCCTTCGCGTCCAGCACATGCACGCTATGGCCATGCTCTGCGGCAATCTCCGCCACCAGCCTGCCCGTCTTCCCCATGCCTAAAACCAGAACACGCATCGGTCTTCCTTCCTGACTTCCCTAAGCTCCGCTACCCACCTGAACCCTATCGGTCACGTCGAACACGGCTTCATCAGGATTCGTAAAGAAAGCCTTGTGCAGGCTCCGCACCGCTTCCTCCACGTCCTCCTCATCGATCATGAAGCTCATATTAATCTCGCTCGCACCCTGAGAGATCATCCGCACATTCACATGGCTGATCGCCGAGAACACGCGTCCTGCAATGCCATTGTGGCCGCGAATATCCTCGCCCACCAGGCACACCAGGGCCTTGTTGCCCTCCAGCTTCACGTCCGCAATCTTGCTCAGGTCCGCGCAGATCTCCGGCAACTGCTGATTGCTGTCCACGCTCAACGAAATACTCACCTCGCTGGTCGAGACCATATCGATCACGCACTTGTACTTATCGAAGACATCGAACACAGCCTTCAGGTACCCATGCGACATCAGCATCCTGCTCGCCACCACGTCGATGATCGTCAGCTTCTTCTTCGCCGCAATGCTCTTGAACGGGCTCTTGCACTTCACCGCCATCGCCGTGATCTGCGTGCCCTCGTTCTCCGCGTTGCGCGAGTTCAGCACCCACACCGGAATGCTCTTCTGCACCGCCGGAAGAATCGTCGCCGGGTGCAGCACCTTCGCGCCGAAGTAAGCCAGCTCCGCGGCCTCTTCAAAGCTGATCGTCTTCACCCGCAGTGCATCCGGGCAGATACGCGGATCGGTCGTCATAATCCCGTTCACGTCCGTCCATATCTCGATCGCCCCAGCGTGCAACCCTCCGCCTACAAGAGCGGCAGTGTAATCGCTCCCGCCGCGTCCCAGCGTAGTCGTAATGCCCTCCGCGTTCGAGCCGATGAAGCCGCCCATCACCGGTGTCTTTCCGGCCTCGATCATCGGCAGCACGATCTCCCGCAGCTTCGCTTCAATCGCATCTTCCTGCGGAACCGCCTTGCCGTAGTTCGAGTCCGTGATGATGCAGCTCCGCGCATCCACATGCGCGCCGTTCAGCCCAAGCTGGTCGAACGCCTCCGCCACCATCCTGCTCGAAAGCCTCTCGCCAAAGCTCACGACTAAATCGTTCGTCCGCGGCGTCAGCTCTCCAACAGCAGAGATTCCCCGCAGCAGATCGTCCAGCGCATCAAGCTCATGATGAATCGCAACCTGCAACTGGGCAAACCGATCGTCATTCACCAGCGCCGCGGCCGTCTCCACATGCCGAGTCCGCAGCCGGGCCGCAATCGCCAGCGCACCGGCCTTATCGCCGCGTCCAGCCGCCGCCGCCGCCGCCAGCAGTTGATCGGTCACCTTCGCCATCGCCGAAACCACAACGACAGCCTCCAGCCCCTTCTCCCTGCGTCCGCCAACGATCTTCGCCGTCCGCATCATGGCCGTCGCATCCTCCACCGAGGTGCCGCCAAACTTCATCACAACCAGACTCTGCCGCATCACGCTCAAGCCGTCACCGCCGCTCTATCCGCTACGGAAGCCACGCTCAGCTTATCCAGCTTGCCCAGCAGGGCCAGAACCTCGGCGTTCAACACCGCCGCGCCCGCTGCGCCGCGAATCGTATTGTGCGAGAGCACCACGAACTTCCAGTCCAGCAGCGTACACTCGCGCAGCCGTCCCACCGTGGACGCCATGCCGTTGCCGCGCATCCGGTCCAGCCGGGGCTGCGGCCTGTCCACGCCCTCGTCGTACTCCACCGGCTGATCGGGAGCCGTAGGCAGATGCTTGTCCTGAACGAAGTGCCGCAGCGGAGCGAACTCGCTCCACGCCGCCAGAATCTCCTCCCGCGTCGCCTTCTTCTTCAGCTTGATGCTCACGCACTCGGTATGGCCATCTTCCACCGGCACGCGGTTGCAGTGCGCGCTCACCTTGGCGTCCAGAGCGTCCACATGGTCGCCCGCAAGCTTGCCCAACAGCTTGCCGACCTCCTCCTGCATCTTCTCTTCTTCGTTCTTGATAAACGGAACCACGTTGCCCAGAATATCCAGCGAAGGCACGCCCGGATATCCCGCGCCGCTTACCGCCTGCATCGTCGAAACAAACAGGCTCTCAATCCCGAACTTCTCTTCCAGCGGCTTCAGCGCCAGCACCAGCCCAATCGCCGAACAGTTCGGGTTCGTGACGATATATCCGCCCTTGCCGCCGTTCTCCTTGCGCCAGCTCTGCTCCGCAATCAACGCCAGATGGTCCGCATTCACCTCCGGCACCACCAGCGGAACGTCCTTCGACATGCGGAACGCGCTGGAGTTCGAGATCACCGCGCAACCCACCGCCGCAAATTTCGGCTCCAGCTCCCGCGCAATGTCCGCGTCCAGGGCTGCAAAGATAATCGTCGGCAGCTCTACCGTCGAGCCCTCCGGAACGTTCGGCTGCACCGTCATCGCCGCAATATGCTTCGGCAGCGGAGTGTCCAGCTTCCACTTGCAGGCCTCGCCGTATGTTTTGCCGGCACTCCGATCGCTCGCCGCCAGCCACGCAATCTCAAACCACGGATGATTGCTCAATAACTGAATAAATCGCTGCCCGACCATTCCGGTCGCGCCCAGAATTCCAACCCTGCGCCGTTCCATATTCTTTTAAGAATACCGCAGGCTGACACCGTACTGTAACGAATCGCCCCGTAAAACCCGTTTTGAAAGGCCACGACTTCCATAGAATGCTGAAAGATTCCCTGTTTTGAAAGGGCGGCCTTCAGAGGATGCTGAAAAAGTCGTTGTTTGAAAGGGAGGGGCTTCAGCCCCGGGTCTTTTTAATCCCGACCCCAACGCCGAGAGTGATAACTCCCCGACCCCAGCCAAACCACCAGCGCCACCACCAGATGAATCAAAAACCAGAGGCTCACCCCCTGGTCCTGATAGATCAGGTAAAGCACCAGCGCCCGCGGCAGCAGCAGCCAGACGATCAGGGGAAGCCATCCCACCAGGTGAAATGGAACCAGCATCCCCTGAAACCATCCCACCGCCATCGATAGCCGAGGCAGAAACAGCGAAAACACCAGAAACCACAGCGGCAGACGATGAACCACCAGCGTCAGATCAAGCTGAAACCCATGCTGTACGAAAGTTGCAATCGCTGCGCCCATCCGGCCTCCGACTTACATCCCTGACGGCTACTTCTTGCTGAAGCTGTACTCCGCCTTTGCTGTCTGATGCGGTTTCACCGTCACGTGGATCTCCTGCTCCCCCATCTTTTCGTGAACGGCGGCCAGCACATAGTCTCCCTCTGGAAGCCCCGCAATCGTGAAGTGTCCCTCCGCATCGCTCACCGCAAAGAACGGCGTAGGCGAAACATTGATAAACGCATTCATCCACGGATGGTTATTGCACCGCACCGGCATCATCACCTCCGGCTTCTTGAACACCCGCGTCTGCGTCGAGCCCTTCATCGGCTCCGTCACATCCACCGCAGGGTTGCCCGAATCATCCGGCATCGTATGGACGTTATGCATCGTCCCGTCCGAGTTCCGAAACTCCACCGGCAAACCCACCTGCACCGCCACCACATGCGGAACATACTTGCATCCCACCTGGTCCAGCACCACCGGAGTCCGCGTCATCAAACCCACGGCCATAGCCGCCGCCGGACCGCTCTTCACATACACATACACATTCGCCAGCCCGCCGTTCTTCACCACATACTGCTCGGCGTAGTTCTCCCCGCCGGTCATCGAACACACCGGGTCCTGGCTCATGTCAATCTTGATTCGCTCCGGAGCCGCCCCCACAAAGTGGACCGTCCCGCTAACCGTCCCCAGATGCGCCGCATCCAGCGGCACCGTGGGAGCAGGCGCAGCGGGCTTCGAAGGAGTCACCTCCCCCGAAGCCGCAATCTGTTTGCCCGCATCCCCGGACTTGCACCCCGCCAAACCAGCCAGAGCCAGTCCCAGCACCGCCGCCGCACCCCACCCGCTTCGCCGCATAGCAACCTCGTCCTTCTAAAACGAAAAGAAAATTAAGCCTTGGCCGGAGACTCAACCGCCGCAATCACCGCCTCGGCAAACGCCTGCGTTCCGCTCGTGCCGCCAACATCCTTCGTCAGCACCTTGCCCTCGCGATACACCTGCTCCAACGCGCCCTGCACCCGCTCCGCCGTCTCCGGCTCGTCGATATGGTGCAGCATCAGCACCGCCGATTGCAGCAGAGCCGTAGGGTTCGCCAAATCCTTCCCCGCAATGTCCGGGGCCGACCCATGCACCGCCTCAAAGATCGCGCACTCCTTGCCCAGGTTCGCGCCCGGAACCAGACCCAGCCCGCCCACAAACGCGCTGCAAAGATCGCTCAGAATATCGCCGTACAGGTTCTCCGTCAGAATAATGTCGTACTGGTAAGGATTCATCACCAGTTGCATACACGTGTTGTCCACGATGTGCTCCTGGTACGTCACCTCCGGAAACCCTTCGCTCACCTTCCGGCAGCACCGCAGAAACAGCCCATCCGACAGCTTCATGATGTTCGCCTTATGGATCGCATGGATCTTCTTCCGCCCATGCTTCCGCGCATAGTCGAACGCAAACTGCGCAATCCGCGTCGAACCCTTCTCGGTGATAATCTTCAGTGCCTGCACCACCCCCGGAACCACCTCGTGCTCCAGCCCGGCATACAGGTCTTCCATGTTCTCCCGCACAATCACCAGGTCGATATTGGGATAATTCGTCTTCAGCCCCGGCAGGCTCTTCACCGGCCTGAAGTTCGCAAACAGCTCGAACTTCTTCCGCAGCGTCACGTTGATCGAGGCAAACCCACCGCCCACCGGAGTCGTCACCGGCCCCTTCAGCGCCACCTTGTTCTTCTCGATCGAGTCATACAGCACCTGCGGAATATACTCGCCGGTCTTTTCAAACGCATTCGCACCTGCATCGAACGGATGCCAGTCGAAGCTCACTCCGGTGGCCTTACCCGCAACCTCCAGAATCTTCACCACCGCGCCCGAAACCTCCGGCCCAATCCCGTCACCGGGAATCAACGTAATCCTGTGCGTCCTCTTCTCTGCCGTCATCCTCAATCGCCCTTTCTTCAATCAATCCAAACTAAAAAACTCAACCAACCAGCAAACACGTCATCTCGACCGATCATCCACGACATCGTGAAATTCACAACCAAACTACTGTCATCTCGACCGGAGCCACAGACGGCTTCATCGTCTGTGGCGCAGCGGAGAGATCTGCTTTTCTACCCATACTTTCCCTCCGCCCATAAGCCGTTGCCTGTCTTTTCGCCATAAACCTACTTCTTCCCCTTCCTGGGGTCTTTCCCGCTCAAAAGCTCTTCCAGCTCTTCCTTGAACTCGCGCACGTCCTTGAAGTCGCGATACACGCTCGCGAACCGGATATAAGCCACCGTATCAATCTCCTTCAGACGGTCCATAATCAGCTCGCCGATCTCGCTCGTAGACCGTTCCCGCTCCGGCGAATCCACCACGAACGCCTCAGTCTCGTCCACAATCTGTTCCAGCTTGATCGCCGAAACCGGCCTCTTCTCGCAAGCGTGCAGCAGCCCGCTCAGAACCTTCTGCCGGTCGAACTTCTCCCGCCGTCCGTCCTTTTTCACCACCATGTACGGAATCTCGTCGATCCGTTCGTACGTCGTAAACCGTTTATGGCAGCTCTCGCACTCCCGCCGCCTGCGGATCGAGTCCGCCTCTTTACTCTCGCGCGAATCCACCACGCGATCCTGCGTAAATCCACAATAAGGACACTTCATCGTATTGAAACGATTCTAGCAGCGGCTCATCACAGCGCGCCGAATCACAAAATGATCGAAGAGAGCGACTCCCGCAATCGCCACCCAGTAAGCCACAATGTCCCAAACTGAAAAGTGGCGACCCAGTAGAAGTATCCCCGGCAGGCTCGCTCGAAACGCATCCAGCCACTCGGCACGGTACAGCCGCTGCAACTCCACCAGCAGAGCAATCCCGCCCGCAATCCACCCCAGCGTCAAAACCCGTCCCCGGGGCCACGCAATCCCCAGTGCCAAATAAACCATCATCGCCCAGGTAGTCGAGCCGCCATACTTCACCACATACCAGGGCAGACCCAGAGGCGCAAACCTCATAACCAGCCCGGCAATCAAGGTAACGACGGCAAAGCCTGCATAGATAGCCCGCAGTCTCACCCCGGCAGCGTCTCCCCCGCCGCCTCGCTCTCGCTGGTCACCTTCTTCAAACTCACATGCTCCACCCGCGAATACACCAGCCCCGTAGGAATAATGCAGAGAAACGTAACCAGCAGCAGCAAAGCCCCGCAAGCCGTAGCCGCCTCTACCGGAGCCCCATAAAACGTATGCATCGCCGTAGCCGTCACCGCGATCTGCGTGAACCACCCGATAATCGGCAACTGCAACAGCGACCCGCCAATGCTCGCCCCCATCAGCAGCATCGTCCGCGAGAACGTAAGCTCCGCCAGCTCCGGCGTCTGCACAAACGCATGGGCCGTCTCCATGTACGCAAACCCAATCATCGTCCACATCGTCAGCGAGATCAGCGCAACAATGCCAAACTCCTTCGCCGACCGGATCGCGTTCAACCCATCCCGAAACCCCAGAATCTTCGTGGACATGCTCTCGCCCGCGGGCTTCGACAGCATCCCCACCGTGGCTCGCGCAAACCCCGCCACCGTGCCGCCCGCCCAACGCACCACCGCCGCAAACAAGGCAATCGCCAGCGTAGCCCCCAGGCTCAACACCCCGGCCTTCACAAACACCTCATGGTGCGGCATCGTCTTCGGCGTAAACGCCAGCGCCGTAGAAAAGATCAGTGCCGCCGCCCCCAGATCGAACATCCGCTCAATCGTATAAACCGCCACCTGCGAGGCCAGCGACAGCTCCGTCCTCCGGGCCACCAGGTAAGGCCGTGTCAAATCCGCCAGCCGTCCAAACAAAGCCACCGCCGTAAACCCGATAAACTGCGAACCCAGCAGGGAAGTGGCCGCAACCTTCTTCGTAGGCGATAAAAACACCGACCACCGCATCGCCCGCAGAAAATATGTAACGTAAATCAGCACAATTCCCGCAGCGATATGCCGCCAGTCCACCAGCTTCAACTGCTGCCAGAACATTCCCCAGTCAAAGTGGATTCTGTCGCGGTACACAAACACCACCACCGCCACTGCCAGTATCAGGACCGTCCACACCAGGCCGCTACGCTTATTCATCCGTCTCTCTTCGTCGCTCGTGATATGTCGGTTCTTACTTCGCCTGCGCTACCTGCGCCATCTTCTTCCGCCGGTTGAACTCCCGGATCACCCTCGCCACATAAGTCCGAGTCTCCCGGTAAGGCGGCACGCCATGATACTTATCCACCGCCCCCGGCCCCGCGTTATACGCCGCCAGAGCCAGCGCCACGTCATCGTGATACCGCGTCAGCAGCGCATCCAGATACGCCGTCCCCCCGGCGATATTCTCGTCCGGCTTGAACGCATCGTTCACCCCCATCGCGTTCGCCGTCCCCGGCATCAACTGCATCAGCCCCTGCGCCCCCGTCCGAGAAACAGCCTTCACCTGGCCGCCACTCTCGGCCTTCACCACGCTAGCCAATAAATCCTCGTCAATACGATGGGCCGTCCCCGCACGAGCCAGCATCTCGTGCATCTCACCCGCCGTAAGCGGCCTCTCCGAACCAACAGCCGCAGCCGGAGCCGCCACCGTCTCCGAAGCATTCGCCGGAGCTTCCGAATCTGGAGTCTCAACCGGAGCATCCGCAACCACCTCTACCTGAACGACACGGTCCGCCGCAACATCCACATAGTGCGCCGAGCCAGCATCCATATAAAGCCGAACCCGGTCCCCAATCACCTCACGCCGCACACAATCCAGCGCAAACCCATTCTTCAGCGTCACATGCTCCGCTGCCCGAGCCACAGGACAAGCCGCCAGCACCCCAACCACCCCAACCCGCCAAAGATGAGTCCGAATACCCACCTCCAAAGCCTACCATCCCAGCCCCAAGCCGTCGTTCTTGCCGCCGCACTTGCCTTTGCTGTTGTCCGTTTTTGGTTTGTCATTCCCGAAGGGAATCTGCGTTTGCTGTTGCCGTTGTTTGTTCCCGCTTTTGTTGTTGCACTTGCCTTTGGGATTAGAGCCGGGCTTTAGCCCGGCGTCAAAACCCGTCGCGAAGCGACCTACCGCTCTGCCGAAGGCCCAAGCGAAGTCCGAAGGAGGAAGCGCCTGATCTATTGCCTTTGTTGTTGCTGTTGTTCTTGTCTCTCCTAAGCCCTAAGCCCTAAGCCCTAAGCCCTAAGCCCTAAGCCCTAA